>CBINGT010000183.1:0-7249 GCA_966250245.1 uncultured Anaerolineae bacterium | reverse complement strand
GCGTCGCGGATTTCGCGGTGTTTCTCGGCGTTTGAGGAGACAAAGATCAATGTGTGGGCTGTGCTCACGAACGTTCGCCTTTCGGTGAGAACCGGATCGCGCGTATTGTAAGCGAAAAGCCGCGATCGAGCAGCAAACCCTTACTATCGATCAGCTTGCAACCGCCTCGTGACGAACGTCGCCCCTGATTATCGTCCCGTTTTCGATAGACGTTCGTTACCGCCTGACTGACAGGCAACCGGTCGTCGTTTATGATGAAGAAAACGAGTCTTTCAAAAGCAAGGAGCGCTTTTTATGCAGGCGACGACGCCCGAAAAGTTATTCCCTGGCCGCACGCTGCTAGCCGAGATGCGCTACGAGACGCCGGTCGTCGAGCGCGGATACGCCAACCAGACGCTCTACATCAACCTCTCGGACAACACGATCGCCGCCAAGCCGGTCACGCAGCAGATGAAGGACCTGTTCACCGGCGGGCGTGGCTTTGGGCTGTGGCTGTTGTGGAACGCCGTGAAGGATGATACGAAGTGGGACGATCCGGAAAATGAGCTGGTCGTCGCGGGCGGACCGATCGGCGGGATCACGGCTTATCCCGGCTCCGGCAAGTCGACCGTGGTGACGATCTCTCCGCTGACGCATTCTGTGATCGACAGCAACGCGGGCGGATACTTTGGCCCCTACCTCAAGTTTTCCGGGTGGGATGCGCTCGAAGTGCAGGGGATTGCAGAGCGCGACGTGATCATCGTGATCGACGGCGACGAGGGCCGTGTCACAATCGAAGAGGCGCCGTTGGAGCCGCTGAACTCTCACCTGCTGGCGCGCCAGCTTACTGAGATGTACGGTGGGGACGAGCGCGAGCGCAAGAGCGTGTCGGTTCTCTCGGCGGGGCAGGCGGCGGAATACTCGCGCTATGCCAGCCTCAACCTGAGCTGGTATGACGTACGCCGCAAGCAGGTGCGTTTCAAGCAGGCCGGTCGCGGTGGGACGGGGCGCGTGCTGCGTCACAAGCGGATCAAGGCGATCGTGGTGCGCTATAGCCAGATGACTGGCGAGAGCAACCACCCGGTCGATATGGAGAAGATCCGGCAAGCAGGGCGGCGCATCAACAAAGAGATCGCGGAACTGGACAGCAAGCAGAATAACATGCGCAAGATCGGCACCGGACATCTGCCGCCGATCATGGATCACTTCGACCTGTTGCCGGTCCAGAACTTCCGTTATGGCACGCACCCTCAGGCGTCGGTATACGACGCGGACGTGTGGGAATCGCTGTTCACACAGGGCATACCTGATGGGTGCTGGTACGGCTGTACGCTGTCGTGCGCGCACGGCGTCG
The DNA here is from genome assembly GCA_966250245.1 of uncultured Anaerolineae bacterium. Classification (GTDB taxonomy): domain Bacteria; phylum Chloroflexota; class Anaerolineae; order Aggregatilineales; family Aggregatilineaceae; genus DYGX01. The sequence goes on along the minus strand of CBINGT010000183.1, from coordinate 5,916 downwards.
ATCACTTCCACGTACAGACGGGGCCCTATCGCGGCCAGTGCTTGCTGGTCGACGGTCCCGAATACGAGACGATCGCCGGGGTGGGGTCGAACGTCGGAATCTTCGATCCGCTGCCCGTGATCGAGATGAACTTCTATTGCGACACGTACGGGATCGACACGATCTCATTCGCCAACAGCGTCGCATTTGCGATGGAGTGCTACGAGGCAGGGATCATCGATCGCGAGGCGACTGGCGGGCTTGACCTGACGTGGGGGAACGCCGAAGCCGTGCTTGAGCTGCTCCACCAGCTTGCAAACGGTGAGGGGTTCGGGTTCCATGTGGGGCAGGGCGTCCGTTATCTCAAGCAGTATTTCGTTGAGCAGTATGGCGCCGACCCGGACTTTGTGCGCGACATCGGCATGGAAGTCAAGGGACTGGAAATCTCCGAATACGTCACGAAGGAGTCGCTGGCGCAGCAGGGCGGTTACGGTCTGGCGGTCAAGGGCGCGCAGCACGACGAAGCCTGGCTGATCTTTATGGACATGGTCCGCAAGCAGCTTCCAACCTTTGAGGACAAGGCCGAGGCGCTGCACTACTTCCCGCTGTGGCGGACGTGGTTCAGCCTGCACGGGCTATGCAAGCTGCCGTGGAACGACATCGTTCCCGCGAACAACAACGAGACGGACGAGCCGAACAAAGTGCCGGAGCACGTCCAGAACTACTGCGATCTCTACGAAGGGCTGACTGGCCAGCCGGTGACTCCGGCGGATCTGCTCGCCCAGTCGGAGCGGGTCTACACCTTCCAGCGGTTGTTTGCGTTGCGGCTCGGCTTTGGCACACGGGAGCACGACTATCCGCCGTACCGCGCTATGGGGCCGGTGACTCCCACCGAATACACGTCCCGCGCGGAGCGGTACGACCAGCAGTTGCGCGAAGAAGTAGGCGTGGATCCCGACACGCTGACGCTCGATGAGAAGATCGCCCGGTTGCGCGCCTATCGCGAGGCGCAGTACGAGAAGCTGGTCGATGCTGTCTACCAGCGGCGCGGCTGGGACGCGAACGGCATCCCCACGCTGGAGAAGGTACGGGAACTGGGGATCGACCTGCCGGAAGTGGTTGAGCTGATCCGGCAAAAGACCGGGCAGTAAGCTTCTGGGAGCGATCACGCAAACGCGGCGGCCCACTCAGGCCGCCGCTGTTTTTGTCAGGCGTGCTCAGTAATGCGCGCTAGATCGAAAAGTTCTCGGCGGTGTCGAGCGCCCCTGATTCATCGACGCCGAATAGCTCGCGGATGCGATCGGCGTCGGTTTTGTCCGCCAAGATCAGGACGTGGTCGTCCTCGAGCAGCGTGGTCGAGCCGGACGGGATCATAAAGTCGTTATCGCGTCCAAGCAGCACGAGCAGGCTCGCTTCAGGGAACCCGACCTCGAGCACGCGCTTTCCCGCGACCTTTGACCCCTTCGGCACCGTGACTTCGAGCAATTCGCTTTTCAATCCCTCAGATGGGTGGAATTCCAGCGGGTACTGGCGCTTTTGCTGCAAGGGCGCGTCGACGTGCAGCCAGCGTGCGACGATCGGTAGCGATGCCCCCTGGATCAGGACGGATGTCAGCACGATGAAAAAGACGATGTTAAACATCAGGTCGGCTTCTTCTAACCCGGCGAGCAGCGGGAACGTCGCCAGGATAATCGGTGCGGCGCCGCGCAGCCCGACCCACGAGATAAACGTCTTCTCGCGCAGGCTGTATTTAGTCCAGATGATGCTGATGAAAACCGCCAACGGGCGGGCCACCAGCGCCAGGGCAACGGACAGCAACAGCGCGCGTCCGGTGACTTGGAGCAGTTCAGACGGGAAGACGAGCAGCCCGAGCGTTAGGAACAGCACAATCTGACACAACCAGGCGATCCCATCGTGGAACTGCTTGAGACTGCGCTTGTGGATGAAGTTGAGCTTGCTGCTCATCAACCCGGCGATGTACACCGCCAGAAACCCGTTCCCGCCGATCGCTGAGGTCAGCCCGTAGGCCAGCAGGGCAAACGCGATGGTGACGACCGGGTATAGCCCGTCGTATTGCAGACGCAGGTGGTTGATCGTCCATGCGATGGCGTAGCCCATCGCCACGCCCAGGATCGCGCCGAGCGCCATCTGCTGGATGAACATCGGAATAAGCTGGATGATCGAGCTTTCCGGGTGTTGAATAAGGTGGATCAGGCTGACGGTCAGAAAGATCGCCATCGGGTCGTTGCTGCCGGATTCGAGTTCCAGCAGAGGTTTGAGGTTGCCCCTCAGCCCGACGCTTTTACTCCGCAGGACGGCAAAGACGGTCGCCGCATCGGTCGAGGACACGATCGCGCCCAGCAGCAGAGCTTCGAGCGGCTCCAGGTCGAGCAGCAGATATACCGCGCCGCCGAGGATCAGGCACGTCACCAGCACGCCGAACGTTGCGAGGATGATCCCTTCTCGCCAGACAGGGCGGATATCCGATATTTCGGTATCGAAACCTCCTGAATACAGAATCAGCGTGAAGGCCATCACAGCAAGCAGTTGCGCGAGGAATGGGTCGTCAAATTCGATCCCGCCGATGCCTTCGGAGCCGGCCAGCATTCCGATGACTAGGAAAAGCAATAGAGCTGGAACACCAAGCCTGCCGGAAATACGCGAGGCAACAATGCTTACCAACAGCAACGACGCGGCTGCAACAAGAAGCGATTCAATTGATATACCTGACATCAGACTCCCTTCACTAACACGCGGGCGAGAAAGCGCAAAAACGGGAACCTCGATTTTCGTGCCAGAAGTATAAACAAAACAGCCTCTGGTATGCCAGAGGCTGTTTGTAGTGCCGAGGCCCAGACTTGAACTGGGGACTCCTTGATTTTCAGTCAAGTGCTCTACCAACTGAGCTACCTCGGCGACGGACACTATTGTAGCGGATCGCATTGGGATGTCAACGGCGGAAATCAGGAAATTACGGGGAAATTTCAAGATTTCTTTCCACACTGCTTTCGCATGCATCCGATCGCAGGCATGGGGGCGAACGTCCGGCCTGCTTTCGGCTGCCAATAGTCCCCTTTCGGCCGATAGCGGCGCCCGACGTGCTATAATCCCATTCTCATGAACTTTATTGGATAACTTAGGTGGAGTTCGAGACGATGCACCCGACGCCAGAGCACATCGAACAGACACTGGAGCAGGTGCTGCTCCGAGTTCAGAAGCCGGGGCGCTATGTTGGCGGGGAGTTCAACAGCGTGCGGAAGGACTGGGAAGCTGTATCCTTCCGTGCGGTGATGGCGTTCCCTGACCTGTACGATCTCGGTATGTCGAACCTCGGCTGGATGATTCTCTATGATATTCTGAACAACCAGCCGGATATGTTTGCGGACCGGGTGTTCAGCCCATGGACCGATATGGAAGCGGCCATGCGCGAAACCGGCCTGCCGCTCTACGGGTTGGAGAGCAAGCGCCCGGTGAGCGAGTTCGACCTGCTGGCGATCAGCCTGCCATACGAGCAGCTATACACCAACGTCCTCACGATGCTCGATCTGGCCGGGATGCCGCTGCGCGCCGCCGACCGCGACGAGCGATACCCGGTCGTGATCGCGGGCGGGCACTCGTGCTACAACCCCGAGCCGATGGCAGATTTCATCGACGCGTTTGCGATCGGGGAAGGGGAAGAGATTATTCTCGACGTAGCGCGGACGCTTCAGCGGATGCGCGGCGCGCCCCGCGAGGAGCAGCTTCTCGCGCTGGCGGCGATCGAGGGCGTCTACGTCCCGCGCTTCTACGACGTGCAATATCACGACGACGGCACCGTCGCACGGGTTGAGCCGAACTGGCCGGGCATTCCGGCGCGCGTTACCAAGCGGATCGTGCCGATCCTGCCGCCGCCATTCACCAAGTTCCTCGTGCCGCATGTTGAAACGATCCACAATCGCGCGCCGATCGAGATCATGCGGGGCTGCACGCGCGGCTGCCGCTTCTGCCACGCGGGGATGGTCACCCGCCCGGTGCGCGAGCGCTCGGTTGAGGAAGTGCTCGCTGCGGCGGAAGAGATCGTTCGCAGCACGGGCTTCGAGGAACTTGGACTGCTCAGCCTGTCGTCGTCGGACTACTCACATGTGAAGGATCTGGTCCAGGCAATCAGCGCGAAGTTTGCGGGCCGGAACCTGAGCATCGGGCTGCCGAGCCTGCGGATCGAGTCGGTCAGCGTTGACCTGATGGATGTGTTGCAGGATACGCGCCGCAGCGGCTTCACCTTCGCGCCCGAAGCGGCGACCGAGCGCATGCGCAACATCATCAACAAGGCTGTTCCGCAACAGCAGGTGATCGACACGGCGCGCGAGGTTTATTCGCGCGGGTGGGTGACGATCAAGCTGTACTTCATGATCGGCCACCCCAGCGAGACGCTCGAAGACGTGCAGGCGATCATCGATCTGGCGAAGGCCGTGCTGGCCGAGGGTCGCCGCATTCACGGGCGGAAAGCGACCGTCAATGTGGGCGTGAGCACGTTCGTCCCCAAGCCGCACACGCCGTTCCAGTGGGTTCCGCTGGATACGTTGGAGCAGATCCGCGCCAAGCAAGCCCTGCTCAAGCAGCAGGTGAAGGGGCAGGGGCTGAACCTGCGCTGGAATCGTCCCGAAGACACGCTGCTCGAAGCGTTCCTGAGCCGGGGCGACCGGCGGCTGGGCGCGGTCATCGAGCGGGCGTGGCAGCTTGGCACGAAGTTCGACGCGTGGCAAGAGCATCACAAGCACGACGCGTGGGTGCAGGCGTTCGACGAAAACGGCCTCGATATGAGCTTCTACACGCACCGCGAGCGCGCCGTGGACGAGGTCTTCCCGTGGGATCACATCGACATCGCGGTGAAGAAAAAGTTCCTGGTGGAAGACTACCTGATGTCGCAGGAAGGTGAGACGCGCCACGACTGCCGGGACGGGTGCTTCGCGTGCGGGATTCTGCCGAAGTTCACGCAGACGCGCATGCAAACCCCCGCTGAGGCGTGGGAGTGCCCGCCGGTCAAGCCGCGCTCCGAACGTCGCCGGGCGGCGCCTGCGGTGGTCACGCTGGATTCGATTAAGTAGTGAAGGGCAGCGATAGGCACAGCCGGATATAAACAAAAAGCAGCGGAGATGTCTCCGCTGCTTTTCCGCTTTGGCGTTACGCTTAGTTCACGTGAATCGTTCCGAAGACCGTGCTGACCGTGATCTCCAGCGCGCCCTGCAGGGTGTTGCCGGGGTCGCGCGTGACGTAGCGGTTCTCGCTGACTTCTTCGTAGCGCCGCGAATCGACGCGCACGCGGGCGAACGGCCCTGCCTTCACAATAATCGTCGCGGGCATGTCTTCGGGAACGGCGACGCGCACATCCCCCAGCGTCGAGCGCAGGAAGATCGGCCCGCTGGCGCGATCCGGCGCGACGGCGGTCACCGTCCCCATGCCGGACGCGATCACGGCGCGCTCCAAGACCAATCCGCGCAGGTCCACGTCGAGGTTGCCGATCGAACTGCTGGCGAGCAGCCCCCACGGCAGATCGCTCGCAAGGCCGAGGTCCCAGTCTGCCATCGAGAGCCACCACGTTTGCCCGCGCTGAAGCTGAAGCGTAGCATGGTTGTTGCGAACGTTCAGGCTGGGGCGCGAGCGGGCGGTGTATTGCCCGGCGATCAAGCGGCCCGGTTTGCGGAGCGCGCGAATCTGCACGTCGATCTCGCCGCTTTCGATTTCCAGCGTGCCAGAGCGGACGCTGCCGCGCGTAATGCCGAAGCTATGTGCCTGCCAGCTTGGCGCGATATCGCCCTTGACCAGCACCTGCAGCCCGGCCAGGACGAGCAGCCAGGGCCAGTACGGTGTCAGGTCGACGTCGAGCAGCAGGAAGTTGTCCAGCAAGAGAAGCACCCCTACCACGACGAGCAGCAGGGGCAGCAGCCAGACAGTTCGCTT
>CBINGT010000182.1:0-7290 GCA_966250245.1 uncultured Anaerolineae bacterium | reverse complement strand
CGCCACCTGCTGGCTGAGCAGGTCGTTGAGCGGTTTGAGTACAGGATCGAGTACCCATGCGCGAACAGCAGGGGCACGCGGCGGCCATCTCGTAGAAGCGAGCGCGCTCCCTCATCACTACCGCCCGCCCACGCTCGGCGCTATATTTGTACTGCCTTGCGCAGCGAGCACAGCACTTCCTCTTGCGAACCACGCTGCGACGGGGTGCCCGGTATTCGATTACGACCGAGAAAGGACAGCGCAGTGACCACAACCCTCGAACGCCCCGCCGAGACTGAGTACGCGCCGTTTTACGCCGGTTACGTCGAGCGGGTGCCCGATGGTGCCGTTTTCGAGATGCTCGCCGGGCAGCCCGACGCGCTCCGCTCGCTGCTGGGCGCCTTGTCTGCCGAGCAGGCCGACTTTCGCCCCGGCCCGGCGGAGTGGAGCATCAAGGAAGTGGTCGGGCACATCAACGATACCGAGCGAGTGTTCGCCTATCGCGCGCTGCGGATTTCGCGGGCAGATGAAACGCCTCTGGCCGGGTTCGAGCAGGATGACTACGTCCGGGAAGCGAATTTCAGCGAGCGCACCCTGCCCGATCTGATCGAGGAATTTGAGCTGCTGCGCCGCGCGAATCTGCTGGCGTTCAAGGGACTCACCGACGACATGACGCGGCGCATGGGCACGGCCAGCGGATTCCCCGTAAGCGTCCGCGCGCTGCTCTACATCATGGCCGGGCACGTCGAGCACCACCTGGAAAGCCTGCGGACGGATTACCTTGCCCGGCTGTAGGCGTTCCGCCTGAGCGCGAACCCACCGTCCATGACCATCACCTTCCACCACCTCACCGCGCCCACGCCGGGCGACATCGCCCAGATCAGGACGGTGTACGAGACGAACTTTCCGCCAGTGATGCGCAAGCCGTTCCGCGAGCTCGTGGACGGCAGCCGCACCGGCGACGTGATACTGCTGGTCGCCCGCGAAGGCGATCCCCCGGCGCGCATTGTGGGCATCGCAACGCTCGCCGAACTCCCCCACACATCCAGTTTTTACCTCGGCTTCCTCGCTACGGATCAGATGCTCCACAACCAGGGCATCGGCGGCAAACTGTTCGATCACATGGTCGAGTGGGTCGCCGGGGTTGACCGGAGCAAGAACGCAATTGTGTGGGAAGTCGAAGCGCCGGAAGCCGAGCCGGACCATATCCACAACCGGCGCATCCGCTTCTACGAGCGGCACGGCGCGCGCGTGGTCGGCATGGCGCATACATACCGCATGCCCGATGACAAGGGCGGTGTCATCCCGATGCGCCTGATGTGGATACCGCTTCAAGGGCGCACACACCCGCCAGATCGGGACGAAGTTGCCGCGTGGATTGCGGGCATTTACGCACTGGTATATCCTGACAGCCCTGAACTTTGCGCCCAACTTATCGCCGAACTCGACAACGCAGCACCGGAGACATAAATGCACTTCGATTTGAACACAATTGACGCGTATGGCTCGTTTCTTGGCGGGCTGGCGTCAGTCATCAGCCTGATCGGTATCCTCTTCGCCGTTACTGAGGTCCGCCGCGCCGGGCGCATCGTCGATCGCGAAACCGATCACCGCATCTACCAGATGATGCTCGACATCGACCGGTTCTTTATCGAGAACCCGGACCTGCGCTGCTTCATCTATGACGGCGCGACAATGCCCGAGGCGTATGAAGAAGGCTCGCCAGAATATCACCGGGTCATGGCAACCATCGAGCTGATGGTGGATTTTATGGAGTGCGCGTATAGCCAGTTTGAGCTAATGCCCATTCACCAGCGGATCGGTTGGATTCATTATTTCATTGCAGTCTCCCACAGCAGCCCGCTGTTGCGCCAGTATGTGCAGGAGGAAAGCGACTCGTACATGCCCGCGTTCGTGCGGCTCATCGCCACCGGAAAGTACGATCCGCGCCTGGATAAAGCCGACATCCGCGCCGAGTGGCAGCAGCTCAACCAGGCATCGTTACGCAACCGCTGGCAGGCGTGGCGCCATAAACGATTCCCGCCCCGTTCGATCGCTGACGCGCGCCGAGAGGCGCTTGACACAGTAACCAGCACAGGCGTCGAGCAATAACCGCAAAACCGCGCACAATTGCGCGCCAGCCTCAGGGTGCTTGGCTTCCGCGATCGTATTGGAAGTCAAACAGACTGGCGGAGTGTTCGACCAACAAACGAACGGCTGTGGACGTGGGAAAGCCCCGCATCCACAGCCGTTTAGCATCGAATGAAATCTTCGAGACGGCGAAGCAACCGCGCCGCTATGCCACCTGCGACACGCGCTCAATCGCGACGGCGCACCCGTTTTCGACCGTAATCACCACCGCACCCAACTCGATCGGGCCGGGCGCTAACCGCTGCGGTGCGCCAGGGTGAACGCCTCGCCGGATCGCGTCGATGAACTGCGCCTCGTGATAGCCTTGCAGGCCACCGCCCGGCCCGGTCATGCCTACGTCGCTTACATAAGCCGTCCCGCCCGGCAGAATCCGCGTGTCGCAGGTGGGAACGTGCGTGTGCGTGCCGACCACCCCCACCGCGCGCCCCGCCACCGCATAGGCGAGCGCCAGCTTCTCCATCACCGACTCGCTGTGAAAGTCGATGAACACCATATCGACCGCGCCGGTCTCGGTCCACGCCGCGAGTTGCGCTTCCAGCGCCGGATACGGTTCTTCGATGTCAGGGAGCGTCGTGCGACTGGCGAGGTTGATCACCCCCAGGCGCAGGCCATTCTTCTCGATCACCCCGGCGCCGCGCCCTGGCATGCCGGGCGCGTGGTTCAGGGGACGCAACACCCGGACGTCGTCGTGAACGCTGTGATCAGGAGCGTCAAAGGAGTGATTCCCGCCCGTCACCAGGTCGATGCCCGTCGCGAACAGGCGCCGCAGCGAAGGCGGCGTCATACCGCAGCCGCCACGCGATGGCGTCAGATCGAGGTTTTCCGCGTTTGCCACCACAAAATCCGCCTCGACGGAACGGATTAACTCCGGCAAATGGGCTTCAAGGTAGGCCAGTCCCGTCTCGCCTACGATGTCGCCAATGAAGAGAATCTTCGTCATCCTTTGACTGCTCCCTCGATGAATGTCCGCAAAATCTGCTTGCGGAGAGCGATGTACAGCAGCAAGCTTGGCAGGGTCGAAACGACTGACGCGGCCATCAGGTTGCCCCAGTTTGCGCCGCTTTCCGGGTTAGCGTAGTAGATGTCCACCGCGACGGTCATCGTATACGAGGCCGGGTCGCCGCCGCCCACCAGCAATGGCCAGATGAAGCGATTCCACGTGATGATGAACACGTAAATCGCGACGGAGACGATCGGCGCCAGGCTGGACGGCACCAGCACCCGCCACAACACCTGCCACGAGTTCGCGCCGTCAATGCGCGCTGCGTCGAACACCTCCTGGGGAAACGTCTGGAAATGCTGGCGCAGCAGGAAGATCCCAAAGCCGACCGAGATGCCCAGCATTGGGATGATCATCCCTGCCAGCGAGTTCAGCAACCCCCACCGCGCAAGCAGCAGATAGTTCGGCACGTACGTCACCACGAATGGGACGATCAGGCTGATCAGCACGATCGACATCAGCAGGTTCTTGAAGCGGAAATCGTAGTAGCTGAACGCGAACGCGGCGGGGATAGCGAGGATAAGCTGCCCCAGCGTCACACCGCCCGCATAGATGAGCGAGTTCAGGAAGAACTTCGGCACGTCCATCTGCTGGAGCACGCTGCGATAGTTCGTCAGGTCCAGCGGCCATGAGAACGGCACGATCGGGTTGGAGAAGATGCCCTCGGGCGCCTTGAAGCTCAGCCCGACCAGGTACACCAGCGGCGTGATCACGAGCACCAGCGCGAAAAGCAGAATCGTGCGGGATGCGAGGCGTTCCGATGCGCTAGCGGTCATACTGGACATTCCTCTCCAACATGCGGTACTGCACATATGCCAGCCCGCCAAACAGCACGATCAGCACCACCGACTGCGCCGAAGCCAGCCCCACGCGGAACGTCCGGAAGCCTTCCTGGTAAATGGAATAGATCAGGTTCGAGCTGGCGCCGGCCGGTCCCCCGCCCGTCAGCACTTCGATCGGGACGAAGGTAAATTCCAGCCCCTGGATCAGCGTGATCACCAGCAGGAACAGCGCGGTCGGACCGAACAGCGGCAGGATAACCCGGCGCGTGATCGTCCGGTTGTTGGCGCCGTCGACGGCTGCGGCCTCGGTCAGATCCTTCGGGACGGACTTCAGCCCCGCCAGCGCGATCAAATAGTGGAAGCCAAACTGCTTCCAGATGGCGACCAGCGCCACGGCAGGGATCACAAGGTCTTTGTCGCGCAGCCAGACGACCGGCTCTGCGCCAAACGCTTTAAGGACGGTGTTGAACAGACCGCCGGTGGGGTTGTAGAACCAGATCCAAACGGACACCGCGATATTGGCCGCGATCACAGTCGGCAGGAAAAACACCGACTGGAAAATGCCGATCTCGCGCTCGGTGACGTTCAGCGTGACGATGGCAAGCAGGATCGGAAGCGCGAACGCGCCCGCCAGCATCAGCACTAGGTAATAAGCACTCTGGATCAGAATCTGGTGAAAACGCTCGTTGGTCAGCAGGTCAACATACCGTTCCGGGCCGACATATTCCCGGTACGGAAAGAGCAGGTTTCCGTCATACAGGCTGTTGTAGAACGCCCGCGCCACCGGCCACAGCACGAACAAGCCGATAAAAAACAGCGCTGGTGCAAGGTAGAGATACGGGGTCAGCCGGTTTCCAACGCCCGCCAGCATCTGCGCGACCGATAACTGCTTAACGCGATGCGCCAACGACGGATGTGCAGTCATTCCAATGCCTCACTACCCAAGGGGATGCAATGGGGAGCATCAAATGCTCCCCATGCGTTTCACTGATCTTACAATGGCGCGTTAGCCGCTGCAGGTTTCCCCTGCGATCAGATCGTTGATTTCAAACGCCGCGTCTTGCAGCGCCACCTCGGCGGATTCCTGCCCGGAGAGGATCAGCTCAGCCGCTTCGTGCAGGCGCAGGCCCGCCGCCAGCCCGTTCGGGCCGGGGAAGCTCACCCAGGTCACGGCTTTTTCGAGCATGTCCATGCCCACCTGCTGGATCGGGTTCTCCGCCACGAAGTCCGCCAGATAGGCCGGGTCTTCGGTCAGGCCGGGGAGCAGCGGCACATAGCCGGTGCCGATCGTCCACTCGGTGAAGCCTTCGGGCGAGAGCAGGTGCTGCATGAACTTCCAGGCCGCTTCCTGCTTGGCTGGATCCTGCGAGTAGATCGTCAGGAAGTTGCCGCCGCCCGGCACGCGCACCGGATTGTCGCCGTTCTGCGGATAGACGGTCGCGCGCAGGTCGAAGTCGGCGTCACGCTGGATGCCCGCGCGGGCCGCGATGCTATGCACCCAGGCCACCGTCTGCCCGGCGAGCAGCGCCTGGCGTGCTTCCTCGTTCGACGCGTCCAGGCTATAGCCCGCTTCGATCAGGTCGCGCCAGGTCTGCATACCGTTGATGGCCTCTTCGCTGTCGAAGACCGCCCGCCACTCGCCATCCACGCACGCCAGCAGGTCGCCACCAGCGCTGTTGATGAAGCCCTGGGTCGTCCAGTTATCCTGCTCGTAGCCCCACACAATCGCGTGGATGCCCAGCTCGTTCTTGATGATCTCGCCCGCTTCGCGCCATTCCTCGATCGTCTGCGGCGGATTGTCCGGGTCGAGCCCTGCTTCGCGCATCAGATCGGCGTTGTAGTACACCACCGGCACGGAAAGCGAGTAGGCCATGCCGATCTGCTCGCCGCCCACCACGGGGATGTCGAGGATGTTCTGCGGGAACTGCGCCAGAAATTCCTCGCCGCCATACTTTTCGACCAGCTCTCTGATCGGGACGTACGGCAGGCTGGTGCCGACGTAGTTCAGGTACGGATAGCCGGTCTGGACGACGTCCGGCGGGTTGCCGCCTGCAATCGCGGTTTCCAGCGTCTGCTGAAGGACCTGGTACTCGCTGAACGAGCGCGGCTCGACGTTGATGTTGGGATTCGCTTCTTCAAAGCTGGCGATCAGCGCCTCGACTTGCGGGCCGCCGAAAGTGTCTGTATTAATGTTCCAGTATTCAATCGTCACAGGGTCCTGCGCGCCCGCGGTTCCCAGGGGCAGGACGATGCACAGAGCCAGGATCAGGTGAACAGCGGCGAACTTCAGCAAATACTTTGGACGTCGCATAGAATCTCCCTTTCTCCTAATTTGCAGGTGCTCGCGAGCAAGAGTGGTAAAAGCTTTTACCCAGACAACTATCACTATATAATTCTCTCAAATGAATGTCAATAGACCCAGCGCCAGCGCGGCAAGAACGGAGAGGCCCGCATGACGAAACGTAAAAAAGTGACCATCAACGATATCGCACGTGAGGCGGGCGTCTCGATCGGCCTGGTGTCGCGCGTGCTGAACGATGATGAGTCGGCGCGGGTCAGTCCGGAAACACGGCAGCGGATTCTGACGATCGCTGAGAAGCACGGCTACGCGGCCAACCTGTTCGCCGCCGCGCTGCGAACGGAGCGCACCGGGATTATCGGCGTGCTGAGCCCGAACCTGTCCGGCACGTTTCTCGGCTCGCTGACGATGGCGCTGCAGCGCGCCGCCGTCGAGCAAGGCGTGGAGCTGCTGGTCGCGCTGCCGAAGTCCGATTCGCAGGGCATCGCCTCGCAGCTTCAGCGGATGCAGGCGATGCTGTTTGACGGTTTCCTGCTGCTCAGCAACACGCTCGACTATCAGGATACGATCCGCAAGCTCCAGATCATCGAGAAGCCGTACGTGTCGGTGTGCGCGGGGCTGCACATGCAGGGACCGCTGGTCAACGCGGACGACATGGCCGCGCTGCAGATCGCCGCTGATTACCTGTACGACCTGGGTCACCGGCGGATCGCGCTACTCTACAACTCGAACTGGCCGCTGGAACGCGACTACAAACACTACTTCGTGCAGGCGCTCGACGCGCGCGGATTGCCCCTGCATCCGGAGCTGATTGTCGACATCCGCGACGCGCTCTACACGCCGCAAAGCCCTGACTTTCAGATGACGTGGACCGTCAAGCCTGCCCAGGCCGCGCAACGCCTGATGCAACTGCCCGATCCGCCCACAGCCATCCTGTGCTCGAATGACGGTTTCGCCGTAGCCTGCATCAAGGGGCTTGTAAAAATGGGGTTGCGCGTTCCGGATGACGTCTCCGTGATCGGCTACAACAACGAGCTGATTAGCACGCTGTTCCACCCGGAGCTGACCACCATCCGCCA
>CBINGT010000181.1:0-7345 GCA_966250245.1 uncultured Anaerolineae bacterium | reverse complement strand
CTGTGCGTGCCCAGCTCAACTTCCGGCTGATCCGCCATCCACGTCCCTTCCTCGGTGACGAGCAGCGCATCCATCCGGCGGGGCATCGAGATCAGCACACGCGCCGCCCCGCGCTCGCGAAGCTGTTGGGCGCAATACAACACGTCCTCATAGGCGCGCACCGGGAAGTTAAACAGCCCTTCCAGCTCAGTCCGCGTCAGGTAGATCAGGTCCGGCTTGGCGGCGAGCGATTCTTCGAGCGCCGTGCCGCCGCCAGCGTTGATCGCGACCTTCGCTCCGGCGTCCCGCGCCACGTGGATCAGCGCATTGTACGCGTCGGATGTCACGTTGCCGGGCAGCCCGCCGGCGAACACGACCACGTCATTCGGCTCGATGAGCTGGATCAGCGTGTCGCCCACCACGCGGAGATCATCCACCGTGACGCCGGAGCTTTCTTCGAGAATGACCGTCTCATTGTCATGGCCGGTGTCGCGGATCACGATGTTGCTGCGCGTCTGCCCAGCGCGGCGCAGCACCGTGATCGGAAACTGCTCCTCAGCCAGCAGCGCCTCATACGACTTGCCGTTCGCGTCCACACCGAGCAGCACGATCGCGTGGGTTGGAATGCCGAGCGCGTGGACTGCACGCGCCACATTCATCCCCCGGCCCGAGACGTGCAGTCTCGTTGCTCCGACGGCGTGGTTATGATACCCTAGCGCGAGATAATGGGTGACAAACGTCCGATCAAGAGACGGATTCAGCGTCGCGGAGATCACCTTGCTGGTGGGGTGAATCTCGGTTGACTCATTCGTGGCGCTGGTCATCGTCGCATACTCTCCCTTCGATCTGCGCGGCGGCCTGTTCATCAGCGCCGCCCGACACTACTTCAACTCTACGAGAGGTTCAAATGGACTGGCAACTATCGGCCGCGGACGCGCTTCACACTCTGCTCCGCCAGCCACGGCTCGGACTGGTCACCGACGTAGACGGGACGATCAGCCCGGTGGTAGGCGATCCCTTCGCCGCGCAGGTGACGCCCCGCGCCCGCGAGCTATTGGCCGCGCTGAAGGCGCATCTGGCGCTGGTGGCGGTGATCAGCGGCCGGTCCGTGGCGGATGTGCGGGAACGGGTCGGCGTGCCGGGACTGGTGGCGATCGGCAATCACGGGCTCGAAATCTGGGATCGAGACGGAGCGCGGTTAGCTCCCGAAGTCGACGCCTACCGCCCCGCCATTCAGGCGGCGCACCGCGCGCTTCGCCCGGTGATCCTGGACGGAATGGTCATTCAGGATAAAAGCATCACACTCTCGGTTCACTATCGCAACGCCGCCGATCCCGACGCCGTCGAGTCCACGTTCGGGTCGATTGTGCAGGCGATAGCGGGCGAGAACGGGCTGGACTTCTTTCGCGGGCGGCGCGTCTTTGAACTACGCCCACCTATCGCAATAGACAAGGGCACGGCCTTCCGGCGGCTGGTCGAAGACTATGCGCTAAGCGGCGCGGTGTACCTGGGCGACGACGTGACCGATGTACACGCCCTGCGCGCCGCCCGCGACCTGCGCGCGTCCGGCGCGTGTTATGCGCTGGCGGTCGGCGTGGAGTCGGACGAGACGCCCGCCTCGGTGCGCGACGCCTCGGACATATTGCTCCCCGGCGTGCCCGGCGTTGAAGAATTCCTCGCCTGGCTGTTGAGCGCAGTCAGCGCGTCATCTACCTGACGGTAAAACCACTGGCGGACGTCCGCGCCCTCAACCTGCTTGCGCATGGCTTCGGCGCGCTCGTGACGCTCCTCTGGCGGCATGGTCAGCGCCTGGTGGAGCGCCTGGGCCGTGCTGTAGATGTCAAACGGCGAAACGACCAGCGCCTGATCGCCCAGCTCGTAGAACACGCCCGCCCGCTCGGATAGCACCAGCACGCCATCCCGCTGGTTGACGAGCACGCCCTCTTTGGCGACGAGGTTCATGCCGTCTGCGATCGGGTTGACGAGCAGCACGTCGTAAAGCTGCATCGCCGCCAGCGCGCGTGGATAGCTCTCCCCAACCAGGATGCGCACCGGCTCCCAATACTGGTCGCTGAACTCGGCGTTGATCATCCCGGCCTGCGCCATGATCTCTCGCAGATAGTCGGTGTACTCGGTGACTTCCATGCGCGACGGGACGAGCAGGCACATCATGTGCACGCGCCCGCGATGCTCCGGGTACATCTCCAGCAGCGCACGGAACGCTTCCAGCCCGCGCAGGATGTTCTTGCTCGGCTCGATCCGGTCGACGCGCAGAATCAGGCGGTGATCGCCGATCGCGTTGATCATCTGCGACTTCAGCAGGCGCGTCTCGCCCTCTTCCAGCACTGAGCGGATCTTGTCCACGTCGATCGAGATCGGATAGGCGCGCGCTTCGACCTTGCGCCCCTTGTAGTTGATCGAGCTACGGCTGCCGTGCGAGTGCGCGTCCGGCACGTAGAAGCGGCAGCATTGCACGAAATTGAACGCGTCGTGCAGCGTCTGGAAGCCGATCCGGTCCGAGGCCATCAGGCTCACCAGAATGTCGCTGCGGATGGCTTCTGGCAGGATGCGCCACGCGTCCGGGCCGGGCCACGGGATATGCACGAACGGCTGGATCTGCACCCGATCCCCGAGGCACTCGCGCAGGAAACGCGGCACAAGGTACAGGTGATAGTCTTGCGGGAAGATGATCACCGGGCGGCGCGAGTCTTTGACGGAGTCTACGATCACATCCGCAAACAGCTTGTTGATCGCGACGTAGCCGTTGGTCCACGCCTTCCACGTCTCGCGAGTGATACTCGGCGCGCGGGGAATGTCCCATAACTGGTGTTGGATAAACCACAGCAGCGGATTGGCGATGACGTTGTAGTACTGGTCATAGCGCAAGCGCGACGGGCGCACCATCCGCAGCAGGACGTTTTCGACTTCGGTCGGCTTGTTGCCGGTCTGTTCGATCCAGGCCCGGTCGGCCTTGTCGAGCGCCGCCGCCACCCACAGCACGTCGTATTGCTCGGCCAGCGCCGCCAGCGCGGTCACCAGACCGCCGCTGCCACGCTCAGCCACAAGCTCGCCATCCTTCTCTTTGAACTTGAACGGCCCGCGATTTGACGCGATCACGATCAACGGTCGCGGACCAGCCGTATTGAGCAGGTCGTCGAGTAGATCGCCGGCCATCGTCATTGGGATTTGCTCCTCACCAGACCCTAGGCGCGAGGGCTATTCGAAGTCTTAGCGCCACAGATCGATTATAACATCCCCATACATGCTGGCGGACGCGGCGCTAAAAGCTGCTATGAACGTTACGCGCAGCAAATCAGGCGTTTGGGTGTAGGGGGAGCAAGCTCCGCCCGCTGGTGCTCACAGGAATGAAAACGGACGCAGCTTGCTGCACCCCTACGAAAAAAACGGTCCTGATGCTATTCCTAAACGTGCATCACAGGCCCTACTGCGGTTGCAGGCTGTCGCAGTCCACGCTGCCGGTGAGCGTCAGCTCCAGGGTGACGGCACGCCCTTCGGTGAACTGCTGCCACGTGTCCAGGTCGGGCACCTCGCAGGTATGCCGCTCACCCTCGACCTCGATCACTACCTCGTACACCTCGCGGCGGTCGCCTTCGCGCTCGGCGCCCAGGCCGCTGACGGCGCTCAGATTCACCTGCGGCCACGCGGGCGCCTCGGCGGAATCGTCGCCTATGGCGCGAACGGTGCGGCCCGGCACCCACAGGTCGACCGTGTAGCTGCAAAAGTCGTCGTAGACCGGCTCGTCGCGATAGTCGATCACCGTGCGGCACTCGCGGCGGAACGTCCCGTCGCCCTGATCCACGTCGCGGCATTCTTCGTGCGACCCGTCCTCAACGCGGCGCGTGCCGCGCTGGCGCTCGCGGCAGCTTACGTTATACGCCCGGCCGGGAACCTGGTCGCGCCACGCCTCGTCGCGCACGGCGGTGAACTGCTCGATCTCGATCACCCGCTCCCAGCTTACGCCCTGGACTGTTCCCGTTCCTTGTTTGCGATAGGTGACGGCGTAGACGATCGCGCCGACCACCACCGCCAGGGCCACCAGCGCGCCCACAATGATCAGGTGCGTTTTGGTCAACCCCAGGAAGACCGGCTGCGCGCGTTCCTGCGCCTTTTCCTCAACCTTGACGCGTTGCATCTCCTCTTGGAAGCTCTCGAGCACGACGTCGCGCTTCGTGTCGCTGGCGGCCCCTACCACGCCAAGTTCCCGAGCAGTCTGCACCGGCGCGGGCTGCCCGGTCGAAAGGTCCGCCCCGCACGCCACGCAATAGGTCGCCGCCGCGCTGTTCGGCTGGCTGCACGCCGGGCAGATACGGTCCGCCCCGACGTACTGGTGATCTTCCACAGCGATCATGTCCTCTTCCGCCGGGAAGTAGCGCCAGGCCGGGTCTTGCGCCGCGCCACAGTTCGGGCAATGGCGGTGATCCAGGCCAAGCAGCTTCTCTGTCCCACAGAAGCGGCAATCCCACAGCATTTGATAAGTTCCCGCGCCGTGCTGGCGGGCCCGCGAACCGGGAATGTCGTGCTCACTCATAAAGGGCGTTCCTTTGCAAAGCGGATAAGCTGCGGTGAGCTTATATCAGCGGCCGTTGCGGCGCAACCGCGGCGGGGCGTTGCCGGGCGGTGCAGCGCGGCGCTACGATCACAGGGGGAGCAGTCAGCGGCGCCCTCGGGCGAAGAGGAGCGGTAACGTGGCGAAAAAGGACAAAAGCAACCGCAAGCGCGCGCAGACTCCATTCGGTAACGGCGTCCGGCTCGGCATCGACCTGGGCGGGACGAAAATCCTGGCGGGTGTGGTCGACGATCAGGGGCGCATCCTCGGCAGCGCGAAGCGCAAGACCCGCGCCGAGCGCGACGTGGACGACGTGATCGCGCGCGTGGTGAAGACCGCGCAAGACGCCGTCAGCGCCGCCCGGCTCGACCTGCGCGCGATTAGCGCGGTGGGCATCGGCGCGCCGGGGGTGGCGAACCCTCGCACCGGCGTGATCGAGTTTGCGCCGAACCTGACCGACTGGGTCGGCGTGCCGCTGGGAGCGCGCCTGGAAAAAGCGTTCGGCGTGCCGGTAATAGTCGAGAACGACGTCAACGCCGGGGCGTATGGTGAAGCCACGGTCGGCGCGGCGGCGGGCTATCGCTCGATGGTCGGGATCTTCCCTGGAACCGGCATCGGCGGGGGGATCGTCCTCGACGGCAAGCTGCTGCGCGGCGCGCACAACGGCGCGGGCGAGATCGGCCATGTCGTCGTGCTGATCGACGGGCCGCGCTGCGGCTGCGGACGGCGCGGGTGCATTGAGGCGCTCGCCAGCCGGACCGCGATCGAGCGCGACATCCTGGGCGAGCGACGCGGCGGGCGGCAAAGCATAATCACCAAGCTGATCGACCTCGACGGCGACGAAGCGCAAATCAGCAGCGGCCAGCTTGCCAGCGCCCTGCAAGCGCACGATGCGCTGGTGACGGACGTGATCAAGCGCGCGGCGCATCACCTGGGGATCTTCACGGCGGGGATGATCAACGTACTCGATCCGGAGTGCGTCGTCTACGGCGGCGGATTGATCGAGGCGTGCGGCGACGTGATGCTGCCCATCATCCGCGAGACGACGTATCGCTACCTGATCCGCCCGCTGGAGCCGGAGAAGCTGCCGATTCTGGAAGCGGCCCTGGGAGATAATGCGGTGTTGCTCGGCGCGGCGATGCTCGCGCGCGAGGCCGTGCCGTCAGTGGTGTGAGCCGGGCGCGGCAGTCAGTTCCCCGGCGCTGGAGAGCCGTTGGACTGCACCATCCCCGACAGGTCGATGCGGGCGATCGGCTTGCCGCCCTCTTTAGTGGGGGGTGGCTTGAGCGGCAGATAGAGCGTGAACGTGCTGCCTACATCGACGGTGCTCTCGACCGTCACACGGCCGCCGTGCGCGTGCGCGATGGCCTGCACCAGACTGAGGCCGAGGCCAGTCCCCTGGATGTGGCGCGTGCGCGGGTCGTGGACGCGATAGAACTGGCGGAACAGGTGCGGCATCGCTTCCGGCGGGATGCCGTAGCCGGTGTCCTTCACGCGAACCAGCGCGAAATCCCCCTCGACGGAGAGCGTTACTTCGACGCGGCCGCCTGCGGGCGTGTACTTGATCGCGTTCGTCACCAGGTTGTCGACCGCCTGCCCTACCATCACCGCATGCCCGCGCAAGTTCTCCGGCGGGCGGGCCTGTTCCGTATAGACCAGCGTGATGTTCTGCGTGGTCGCCTTGCCCTGGTTTCGCTTGATCACCTTCTCGACCAGCCCGGCCAGGTCGTAGGGCGTTGCAGACTGCGTGCCCAGCGACTCGGCCTGCTCCAGATCGACCACATCCTGAATCAACTGGTCCATCCGCTCCAGGCTGGTGACGACCATCGCGGACAATTGCTCGCGCTGATCGGGCGGCAAGTCCGGTTCCTCAAGCAATTCCAGCGAGCCGCGCGCCAGCCCAAGCGGGTTGCGCAGGTCGTGCGAGAGGACGTGGATCATGTCGGTCTTCAGCCGCTCGACGCGGCGCAATTCGGACACGTCCTGCCCGACGCACACAAACCGGTCGATGCGGCCGTCCGGGCGCTGCACCGCAGCGATGTCCAGCAGGTACTCGCCCCGCTCGCCCAGGTTCAGCTCCACGTGGCTGCCCGGCGTCAGCGCCGGAAGCACGTTCGGGAAGCGTTCTTTGAGCAGATCGATAAACGAGTCCTCGTAGCCCGGCGACACATCCAGCCCCATCTGCTCGAACAAGCGTTGCGCGCCGGGGTTGGCCGTCAGCAGGCGGCCGTCGAAGCTGACCACGGCGATCGCGGCCGTGGTGTGGTCGAGAATGGCGCGCAGTTGCTGCTGGTCCTGGCGGACGGTTTCGTGGAGTTGGGCTTTGGCGATCGCGATTGCGGCCTGGGGCGCCAGCATCATCAGTACGTCTTGCTGCTCGTTCATGCCGTCAAGCGCGGTCCGTGCGGCCAGCACTTGCAGCACGCCAAGCACGCGCCCGTGATAGTTGAGCGGCACCGCGATCACCACGTCCCCTTCCGTCGGGGCGCCTTCAAAGACCGGATTGGCAAGTTCCTGCTCGGAAAAATCAGTAATAACGCTGGGCTGGCCGGTCGCCGCGACGGTCCCCGCCTGCCCCTGCCCGCTGGCAATCCGGTGCCCAATCGCAGGATCCTCCGCGCCGAATGAGGCGCTTACCACCAGGCTGCCGTCCGGCTGAACCAGCATCACCGTGCCGACGCGCCCGCGCACCAGCCCGATCGCCTCTTCGACAATGCGCGTCAAAACGGTGTCCAGCGCCAGGTCGTCGGCGATCAGCCGCGCGACGTGTGCGACCGCTTCCTGGCGCTGCTCCGCCCG
>CBINGT010000180.1:0-7346 GCA_966250245.1 uncultured Anaerolineae bacterium | reverse complement strand
GCAGAGACAGCGGCTCGGCCCGCTCAAGGTGCGCGCCATCCCGCAGGAAGAACGTCTCGCTGATGGCCGCGCTCGGCGTCACGCCAACCGGGTCGCTCTGCGCGCCGACCAGCCCGTCCGCGCCGACCGCCGCGACAGTATAGTAATAGCGGTAGCCGTCGGTGACTGACTCGTCCACATACGCGGCGTCGCTCACCGGCTCGTCGGTGATGCGCTCGAAGCCGCCGACTTCGACCGGGCTGCGATAGATCACATAGCCACTTGCGTCGGGGATCGCGTCCCACGCCAGCGACACGGCGCCCGGCTTGCCTTCGGCGCTGAGGTTCGTCGGGGCGTCCGGCGCGGTGAAGGGAGCGCTCGCGGCCCCGGCCCAGATTTCGCCGCTGAGCGGCGGGATGGTCATCGTGACCGGGCCCTCGCTAACCGTGATCGGCTCGCCGCCGAACGACGGCTCAAGCTCGAGCGCCAGCGGGACGAAACCGGCGAGGTCCAGCGTGGCAGTCTGCGGAACGTCGCTCTGATTGATCACGACTAGCGCGGTGTCGCCCGCTTCGGCGTCCACCCGCAGATAAGCCAGCACGCCCGTGTCGTCGTCGGCCAGCAGCGTGATGCGCTCGCCTTCACGCAGGGCGGGATGCTCTTTCCGCAGCGTGCCAAGCGTCTGGTAGAACGCCAGCATGTCCTCGTCGCGGCTGTAGGCGTCGCCTTCCTCGTCCGGCCACGGATACGGCGCGCGGTTGTACGGGTCGTCCTGCAAGTTGCCGCCGCTATCCGGTTGGCTTGGCGCGTCCAGCTCGATCTCGTCGCCGTAGTAGATGGTCGGCGCGCCGGGCAGCGTGAACTGCACCAGCGCCGCTAGCTTCTGCCGCGCCGGATCGTTTCCCACGACGAAGAACACGCGCGACGTGTCGTGGCTGCCGAGCAGGTTCATCATGGCGTGGTAGGCGGGCGGCGGGTAGTCTTCGCGGATCGACTCGATCAGCGCGTCGAGCTCGCTTGGGCCCAACGGGCGGATGATGTTGTCGCCGTTCGCGTCGTTATCGGTGTAGATCGCGTCCCGCGCGAAGCCGAGGATGCCGCGCCGCAGCCGGTAGTTCATCACGGCGTCCCATTCCGCGCCGTTCAGCCAGCGCGAGGCGTCCTGCCATTCCTCGCCGATGATCACCGCTTCTGGATTGATCTCGCGCACCACCTCACGGAACAGCTCCCAGTAGTCGTTGGCCGGACCGCCGGGGTCGATGTCGCCGCCGACGTCCAGCCGCCAGCCGCCGATCCCCGCTTCGCCCCACGTCCGCACGACGCTGTCTTCCGCCTCGATGAAGTAGTCGCGCACTTCTCGGTGCTCGTTGTTCAGCTTCGGGATCGAGTCGAACCCGGCCCACGAGACGTAAAACGACTCGTCACCCGCGCACAGCGCAGGCTGCGGCCCGACAGGTTGCACGAAGAAGAACCAGTCGCGCCAATCGGAGTCTTCGCTCTCGCACGCGCCGACGACCGAGGGGAAGCGGTCATAGCGGTCGAAGAATGGGCTATCGCTCGACATGTGGTTGAACACGCCGTCGAGGATCACTTTCATCCCGCGCGCGTCCGCCTCGGCGATCAGGGTCTCGAAGTCTTCGCGCGTGCCGAGCATGCGGTCGATCGCCAGGTAGTTGGACGTGTCGTAGCGGTGGTTGGAGCGCGCCTCGAAGATCGGGTTGAGGTACAGCGCCGTGACGCCCAGCTCGTCCAGATAATCAAGCTTCTCGATGATCCCGGCGAGATCGCCGCCGAAGAAGTCCGATCCCCAGATTTCCCTGAACTCGCCCGGCTGGCGCGGATCGACCGGCGGCTCGTTCCACGTTTCATGGAAAATCAGCGGCAGGGAGCCGTAGAAGGTATCCGAGCCGTCCGCAAAGTCGTTGAACGGATCGCCGTTGCGGAAGCGGTCCGGGAATATCTGGTAGACCACGGCGTTGCGCATCCATTCCGGTGTGGTGAAGGCCGGGTCGTAGACGGTGATCTGGTAGCTAAGGTCGGGGCTTCGCGTGTAGACCGCGCCCGGCCCGCCCTCGTTCTCGGCCAGATACGGGCCATCGCCGTCAAGCCGCTGGTCGTCCTCGTAGTAGACCGTCTGGGTGCCCTTCGTCACGATAAAGCGATACCAGAGAATCGTCGGAGCGTTGCCCACCTCGATCTGCGCTTCCCACAGGTCATAGCCCTCGGGCGTAGTGGCGACGACCGCCATCGGGATCAGGTCTTGCCGGTCGCGCAGGGTGTTGAACACGCGCACCGTCGCGCTGTCGAGGTCACCAGCCGCCGCGCGCAGCCGCAACGTGACCGTGCTGCCGAACGGCGCCGCGCCGCCCGGCGTGCGATACAGATCGCTGCGGCTGTCGTGATATAGCGCGTCGAGGTCGATGCCGCCTTGCGCGCGGACGAGCGGCGCGCTCCACGGCATCAGCGCGACGATCAGCAAAAGTAAGAAGGTGAGGTGCAAGCCATTACGTTTCATCCTCAGAGCCATCCTTTCAAAAGGAGCGATTAGCGGTTAGCTATTAGCTGTTAGCTTAAAACTTATCTGCACAACTGCTGTTGTTCCCATGATCCTCAAAAGTAGTTGGAGTGGTCTTGTTTTTTGTTCCTAGCTAACCGCTAACTGCTGACAGTAACCGCTTAGAGCAAGCCGCCGCCCCGGTCGGACGGACTGAGGCGGCAGCCGGTGTCGCATGGTGTTCCGCACGTGCGCCGAGCAGGTTAGCCCTTCACAGCGCCCGCGGTCAGACCGCCCACGATGTAATCCTGCATGACGAGATAGAGCACCACAATCGGGATCGCGCCGATCAGCGCGCCCGCCGCGAACACGCCCCACTGTTGCGAGAACTGCTCACCCAGGAACAGGTTCAACCCCACGGCGAGCGTCTGTTGCTGCGTGTTCTTGAGCAACGTCAGGGCGATGATGTAGTCGTTATACGTGCTGATGAAGGTCAGGATGCCGACGACCGCCAGGATCGGGCGCACCAGCGGGAACAGTATCCGCCAGAAGATGAGCCAGTTCGATGCGCCGTCGATCATGGCGGATTCGTCCAGGTCGCGCGGGACGGAGTCGAAGAACCCCTTCATCAGCCAGGTGTTGATTCCGAGCGCCCCGCCGAGATACACCAGGATCAGCCCACCGTGGGAGTTCAGCCCCAGCGACGGGATGTAGTTCCCGATCTCCTGAATGAGCAAGAAGGTCGCCACGATCGTCAGCGAGTTCGGGAAGACCTGGATCAGAAAGACGGTCAGCAGCGTGGCGTCGCGGCCCCGGAAGCGGAAGCGCGAGAACGCATACGCGGCGAACGTGCTCACCAGCACCGACAGCACCATCGTGATCGTCGAGACTTTGATCGAATTCCACAGCCAGCGTGTGAACGGGTGGATGTCGCTGCTGAGCAGCGTCTCGTAGTGCGATAGCGTCGCGCCTTGCGGGATCAACCCGAGGTTCACCAGGCTGTTGCGCGGATCCAGTGAAGCGGACACGATCCAGATGATCGGAAACAGCGCATAGAACAGCGCGAGCAGCAAAAGTACAATCCGCACGGCAAGCTGCCGCGATCGCTGGCGGCGGCGCTGGCGTCTGATCTGGAGTTGTCGAGAGGCCGGGATAGCTGCGCTAGACATTTTGCGACGTCTCCTCCCATGACCGCGTGAAGCGGTAGTTGAAGATCGTGATCGTCGCCACCAGCAGGAAGATCACCAGCGTGATCGCCGAGGCAAACGCGTAATTCGTCCCCCCGCCCGAGCCGAACGCCTGCTCGTACGTGTACGTGATCAGGATGTCCGTATGCCCGGCCGGGACCGAGCTATTGGCGATCGGCGGGCCGCCTTCGTTGAACAACTCAATCACCGTGAAGTTGTTGAAGTTGTAGGCGAACGAGGCGATCAGAAGCGGGCCGACCGCGACCAGCAGCAGGGGCAGCGTCAGGTGGCGGAAGCGCTGGAACGAATTGGCTCCATCCACCTCGGCCGCCTCGTACATATCCTGCGGGATGGATTGCAGCGCGCCCGTGCAGATCAGCATCATGTACGGGAAGCCGAGCCAAAGCTGGATGAGCAGGATGGCAACCTTCGCCCACACCGGGTCGGAATACCACGCGGGCCCGTTGCCCTCGCCTAAAAAGCGTTCCAGCGTGTCGTTGATCAGCCCCAGGCGTGGATTGAGCAGGCCGCGCCAGACGAGCGTGCTGATAAACGAAGGGATCGCGTAAGGGATCAGGATCAGCGAGCGCCAGATTTTGCGGCCGGGGATCAGCTTGTCGTTCAGCAGCAGCGCCAGCGCCAGCCCCAACGAGAACGTCAGGAACACCGCCAGGAACGCGTGCGCGATCGTCCACAGGAAAATCCGCACGAACGGCCCCCGCAGGCGGTGGTCGGTGAACAGACGCTCGAAGTTGTCGAAGCCAATGATTTTGTAGTAGCCGGGCGAGAGCGTCGCCGGAAGCTCCTCGGCGACGTCGGCGCTCACCGAATCGCGAACCAGCGTGAACGTCCCGTCGCGCGGGCTGTAGAGCGCGCCCGTCGCCTCGTCGACGAACACATCACGCGCCTCGTCGTAGTGATAGCGCTGGCGGAAGCGACCGGCGCGGTTGGCCGAAAACGGGTCGACAAAGATCGCGTTGCCCGGCTCTCCGAATTCGATGGTGGGCAACGTCTGCGTGACGGCGATGCGCTCCCGGTTCGACAGGATGCGATAGTTCCCGATCGTTTGCGGTTGCCCGTCGATCACCACGCGGCCATCGGGCCACGCCAGAAGCGGGTCACCGTTCTCGGCGTAGAGGATAAATCCTTCGCCCTCGGCCGGGCGGAACAGAAACGCCTGATACTCGTCCGGGCGGCTGCCGGTGTTGTCTACGAGCAGCATTTGCTCGGGGTCAAGCGCCCAGCCGACCGGCACGGCCGCTGGGTCGCTGATCGGCTGCACCGCAACGCTGCCGAGCGGGTAGCCGTATTCCAGCGCGTCGACGTCTGCCAGCGCTTCGGCTGCCTCTTCTGCGCTCAATGCCTCGGCGCCCTCAATCGCGATCGGCGGCTCGCCCTCGGCGACGTCCTCAAGCTCCTCGACGCCTTCCAACCCGATCTGTTCGGGCGTCACCGGCTGGATTTCGTCGTCCTCAGTGACTGTGAAGATCTGCTGATCCGTGCGGCCGACCAGCCACAGTAAATATCGTCCTTCGTCGTTGCGGTATGGAATGGCGTTGTAGTACTGCTCGCCTTCAGGCAAATAGCGATATTCCGGCGCGCCCTCGATCCGCGCGATCGCCTGGGTTTCGCCGAGCAGATTGCCAGTTTTATAGTTGGTAAAAGCAGTATAAACGGTGAACAGGGTGGGATAGGCCACCATCAGCACCATGAGCGACAGGCCAGGGGAGAACCAGCGGAAGGGATAAAGCCTGGGGCTGAGGAAGGCCGCGTTGACGCCCACGGTGATGACGATCAGCGCGATGGCGAGGAACCACACGCGATCGGCCAACAGGCGCAGGATAAACCACAGGGCGAAGGCATCGATGATCGCCAAGCCCCCCAGGAGCAACAGCGTGCTCGTAACTGTGCCGGAAAAGAGGGCGAGGGGCCCAGACGGACCCCTGCCCGATTGTTTCCCAGCGTTCATGACCGTGTAGCCCTGTCGTCCTGGACGCTGTTCATGGTGGCTTTACGAAGCGTCGTCAGCCGCTTCTTCTTCCGGCGTCTCGCCCGCGATCGCCGCGCGGATCTGTTCCGCTGCGTCGCTCATCGCGTCAGCCGGTTCGACCTGCTGCTGGATCACGAGCTGCTGCGCGTTGCCCCAGGCGGTCCACACGGCGGACATTTCGGGGATGGCGGGCATGGCGAGACCGTTCGCGGCCGACTCACCGAAGGCGGAGAGATACGGATCTTCGATCTGGTCAACGATCGGAATCCACGCCGGCGGGCGAGGCTCACCCTCGTACAGCGCCATCATCACGTCGTCGGTCGCCACGAACTCGTTCAGGAAGATCTGAGCAAGCTGCGGGTCTTCCGCGAAAGCGCTGACCATGAAGCCCTGCACCGACAGGAACGGCTGCGCAGGACCGGCCGGGCCAGCGGGGATCTCGCTGATCTCGAACGGAATGCCCGAAGCTTCGATGCGCTCAACCGCCCACGGGCCAGTGACCATCATCGCCGCCTCGCCGCTCTCAAACAGCGCGTGCATCGAGTCGTAGTCCAGGCCATCCGGCGTCAGGCCGTCTTCCACCATGCTGTCGAGCCATTCCAGCGCCGCGATCGCGCCTTCGCTGTCGATCCCGACGTCCTGCGGGTCATAGCCGACGCCTTCCTCAAAGCCGAAGACGTAGCCGCCGAACGCGGTCATCAGGGGGAACAGGTGGAACGGGTCATTTTCCTGGATGACGTAGCCGTAAGGCGCTGCGCCAGAAGCCACCAGTTCTTCCGAGTACTGGCGAACCTCGTCCCAGGTTTCCGGCGCTTCGGGAACCAGCTCCGGATTGCGGAAGAAGCCGACGCTCTCAGCCGAGTAAGGCATACCGTACAGCTCGCCCTCGTAGGTGAAAGCGTCTACGGCGGCGGGCAGGAAGTTGTCAAGGTTATCGCCCAGGTCAATCGGGGAGAGCAGGCCGCTCGCCACAAGCTCGCCGATCCAGTCGTGCGCGCCGATGAAGATATCCGGGCCTTCGCCTGCCGGACCCGCGATAATGAACTGATCGCGGATGTCACCAAAACCAATCTGCTGGATGACCACTTCGACACCGTACTCATCGGTGAATTCCGGCGCGACCTCTTCGAGGATCGGCGCGCGGTTCAGGTCCGCCCAGATGGTGAGCACCTGGTCCTGGGCCGCAGCCGGGCGGTACAGCACCGGCGCCGCGACCATCGCGATCGCCAGGAATGCGATGAGCATCAAAGAACGGCGTTTCATTCGACTATTCCTCCATCCATGGACACGAAACGTAAGTTTTGCCTCAACGCCTCGCGTGATCGGGTTAGTTCGAGGCACCCCCTCGCTTGACCTTTAAAAAGTGGCCGCGCTGCGAGGTGGCCCGGTCCCGCGAAATGCGACGTTGCTGAATCAAATGTACATCATTTGAGGTCTGCCAGGTAATCGACGTGAGTCTGCTGACCTTTCCGAGCCTCTGGTGATGGGTAGCGGCAATGTCGGGCGTTGACAATAATCAATTAAGCGTCTTGATTCCGACTGTACACCCGTTTCACAATTTGAGCAATACGGGAGTCACGCGCGCAGCGGTACAAACCATTCACGCGCGGCGGGGCGTATAAGCAGGTAATGCGGTGCGAAGGTGCGCCACTGTTTGGAGTGCAAAGCATGACGAAAACGATGCGACTGTGGGCGG
>CBINGT010000179.1:0-7364 GCA_966250245.1 uncultured Anaerolineae bacterium | reverse complement strand
TACGTGCGGCAACTTCATCCAACTCTATCAGGTTAAAGCCGGCGCGGCGTAAGCGCCTCGCAGACCACCCCACCCCTCTACTACGTGACCTCACCCCGAGCGCGGGCATGCGTTCGAGGTGAGGTCTTTTCATTTCGTCCCGCGTTGCCTGCGATCACATTGGCAGACCCACGCGTGCACGTGAGCCGCAACCCTGGTTGGCAAACTTTGATGCTGAACTGTTTGGGGCGAAAAAAAATACCCCTCCTTGCTATCGAATCATGTACAAGCGGGTGATGTGCCGCTGCATAAGGGCCCCTAGGATAGAGAGTAAGGGAGCTTGTTCCCCAACACGCTCGCAAGTTCCAAGCACTTCTGTCCGGAAAAGCCTTGAGGAGGAGCTTATATGAAGGCCGAAGGCTTACTGTCAAAAGCCTTGACCGACACTGTCCTCAACCGGCGCAGCTTCCTCAAGTGGAACGCTGCGTTGGGTGGAACGGCGGTGTTGATGCAAGGTGGCCTGTCGCTTAGCGCGGGCGACGGCCAGCGAGCCAGCGCGCGCGCCGAAGAAAAAACAGTTTGGAGCGCGTGCCTGGTGAATTGCAGCAGCCGCTGTCCGCTGCAACTGACCGTGCGGGACGGCGAGATCGTGCGCGTTCAAACCGACAACACCGGCGACGACGAGTACGGCAACAATCACCAGATGCGGTCGTGCGCGCGTGGTCGCTCGATCCGCCAGCGGGTCTACAACGCCGACCGGCTTAAATACCCGATGAAGCGCGTCGGCAAGCGCGGCGAGGGGAAATTCGAGCGCATCACCTGGGAAGAAGCGTACGACACGATCGCCAACAAGCTGCGCGAAGTGCTGGACAAGTATGGCAACGAGGCGGTGTACATTAACTACGCGACCGGCTCGCTCGGCGGGACCATCGCCAAGTCGTGGCCGCCCGGCTCCAGCCCGATCGCCCGCCTGATGAACTGCCTCGGCGGCTACCTCAACCACTACGGGACCTACAGCTCCGCCCAGTCGTCTGCGGCGCATCCGTACACCTACGGGCGCAACAGCTCGAACAGCATTATGGACATCGCGAACAGCAAGTTGGTCGTGATGTTCGGCAGCAATGTCTGCGAAACCAGCATGGGCGGCGGTGGCGGCAAGGTCTATCACCTGCAAAAGATGAAGGAAGCCAGCGGCGCGAAGTTCATCCTGTTTGACCCGCGCTACAGCGAAACCGCCGTTTCGGTGGTGGACGAGTGGATCCCGCTTCGCCCCGGCACGGATGCTGCGCTGGTCGCCGCCATGGCTTACGTCATGATCACCGAGAACCTGCACGACCAGGAATTTCTCGACAAGTACTGCGTCGGGTTCGACGAAGACCACATGCCCGAGGGCGCTCCTAAGGGCTGGTCGTACAAGTCGTACGTGATGGGCCAAGGCGAAGACAAAACGCCCAAGACGCCGGAATGGGCTGCGCCGATTACGGGCGTCCCGGCGGAGACGATCGTCCGCGTGGCGCGTGAGATCGCGCTCACCAAGCCGTGCTTCATCACCCAGGGCCTCGGTCCGCAACGGCACGCCAACGGCGAGCAGAACTGCCGCGCGATTTCGATGCTGGCGATTTTGACGGGCAACGTCGGGATTCACGGCGGCAACACCGGCACCGGCGAAGGCGGCTTCAGCGTGTCGGTTGCCAGCTTCCCCACCCTCGAAAACCCGGTCAAAACGTCGATCTCGGTCTTTACGTGGTGGGACGCGATCCTGCGCGGGCCGGAGATGACCGCTCTGAAAGATGGCGTGCGCGGGGCGGATAAGCTCAGCGTGCCGATCAAGTTCATGTGGAACTACGCGGGCAACACCATCGTCAACCAGCACTCTGACGCGAACGCCACCGTCAAGCAGCTCGAAGACGACACCAAATGCGAAATGATCGTCGTCATCGAGAACCACATGACGCCGAGCGCCAAGCTGGCAGACATTCTGCTGCCGGACGTGACGAACTTCGAGCAGAACGAGATCACCAGCGGCGGCGCGGGCAACGCGGGCTTCGCCGTCGCGATCGAAAAGGCGATCGAGCCGCGCTTCGAGTGCCGCCCGATCTACGAGATCTGCACCGAGATCGCCAAGCGGATGGGCGTCGAGGAAGAATTCACCGAAGGCCGCACGCACGACGAGTGGCTGGAGTGGGTTGTCGAGAAGACGCGCGAGCGGAACCCCGACTTCCCCGATTACGAAACCTTCCGCAAGATGGGCATCTACAAGGTGTCGCAGACCGGCGAGCCGTCGGTGGCGTTTGCGGACTTCCGCGAAGACCCCGAGGCGAACCCGCTGCCTACGCCGAGCGGCAAGATCGAGATCTTCTCGCAGGCGCTGCACGACCTCGGCCAGACCTGGGAGCTGCCAGAAGGCGACGTGCTGACGGGCATCCCGATCTACGTCCAGACGTGGGAAGGCTACGGGGCGCCGCTCAGCGAGAAGTATCCGCTGCAAATGATCGGCCACCACTTCAAGGCGCGCACGCACTCCAGCTATGCGAACGTGGAGTGGCTGAAGACGGCGACTCCACAGGAAGTGTGGATGAACCCGCTCGACGCGGAAGCACGCGGCATAAAGCTGGGCGACATGGTCTACGTCTACAACGACCGCGGCCGGATCAAGCTGCCGGTGAAGGTCACCCCGCGCATCATGCCCGGCGTGATTTCCGTCCCGCAGGGCGCGTGGTACAAACCGAATGCCGACGGCGTGGACGAAGGCGGCTGCGTCAACACGCTGACTAAGCTTCACCCGTCCCCACTGGCGAAGGGCAACCCGCAGCATACCAACCTGGTCCAGGTTGAGAAGGCGTAAGGAGGCCGCACACAATGTCTCAACTGGCATTCTACTTCAACACGGCGCGCTGCACGGGCTGCAAAGCCTGCATGATTGCGTGCCAGGACAAGCACGATCTCCCGGCCGAGATGCGCTGGCGGCGTGTGGCGGAATATGCCGGTGGCGAGTGGACGCGCAACCCGGACGGCACGTACACGCAGAACGTCTTCGCTTACTACGTCTCGGTGGCGTGCAACCACTGCGCCAAGCCGATCTGCCAGGAAGTCTGCCCGGCGAACGCGATCACCAAGCGGGACGACGGCATCGTCCTGATCAACTCTGACAACTGCATCGGCTGCCGGTACTGCGAGTGGGCGTGCCCCTACGCCGGTCCGCAGTTCAATGAAGAAACCGGCACGATGACCAAGTGCACGATGTGCTATGACGACATCGACGCCGGTCGGGACCCGGCCTGCGTGGAAGCATGCCCCTCGCGCGCCCTGGAAGTGGGCGAGCTGGAAGAACTGCGCGCTAAGTACGGGGACCTGGCCGAAGTTGCGCCGCTGCCCGAAGCCTCGCTGACCGAGCCGGCGCTCGTCATCCAGCCGACGCCGAAGATCAAGCCTGTTTCGTCTCGCGCGGGCATACTTGCCAACCCCAAGGAGGTATAACCACGATGGACATTCGTGAATGGGCACTGATCGCGTTCACCATCCTCAGCCAGATGGCGGTGGGAACGTTCATCATCCTGGGGATCGCGTACTTCTTCGTGCGGCGCAAGTGGGGCGAGGAACAGGCGGACCGCTTCAGCGACTTCGCGCTGCTGGCGATTGGCCCGGTGCTGGTCCTCGGAACGATTGCGTCGCTGTTCCACCTGGGCAATCCGGTTAACTCCTACCGCGCGATCTCGAACCTGGGCCAGTCGTGGCTCAGCCGCGAGATTCTGGCGAACATAGCGTTCATGGGCCTGGGCGCGGTCTTCGCGTTCATGCAGTGGCGCAAGATCGGCAGCCTGTCGGCGCGCAACGTGATCGCCGTTGTGGCGGCGGTCGTCGGGCTGGCGCTGGTGTACAGCATGTCGCAGGTCTACATGCTGCGGACCGCTCCGGCGTGGAACACCATCGCAACGCCGATCACGTTCTTCACCACCACCTTCCTGCTCGGCGCGCTGGCCGTCGGGGTGGCGTATGTTGCGAACTACACCTATCTCAAGCGCACGCAGCCGGATTGCGCCGACACGCAATGCGCGATCCTCCGCACGGCGCTGCGCTGGCTGGCGCTGGCGGGCGTGGTGCTGGTCGGCGTGCACCTGGTCGTTCTGCCGCTGTATGTGGCGTACCTGTCGAACAGCGGCGTCCCCGCCGCGAACGACGCGGTCAGCATCCTGATGGGCGACTACGGCGTGCTGTTCGGGCTGCGTCTGGCGCTGGTCTTCGCGGGCGCGGTGCTGCTTGGCGTGTTCACCTACCGGACCGCCAGCACGCCCGGCCGCGAGCGGCTGCTGGGCAACCTGGCGTTCGCCGCGTTCGCCGTGGTGCTGGTCGCCGAGGTGATCGGCCGCTTCCTGTTCTACGCGATGCAGACCAACATCGGGCTGTAGGCGCGATCTGAACCGCACTTCACAGCAGGGATGTCCGCGCGGACATCCCTGCTGTTGTGTTTCACCCCCCTGCCCCGGAACTTCCCACGCGCCGCGCCGCAGACGGAGCAGCCCTACTCCCCAATACGCGTTCTAGAGCAATTTGCAGAAAATCCACACGCAACTGCCAAAAAACTGGTTGACAGCGGATCAATTTTCGAATACTGTATTAGAAAACGATTTCTAATTTTCCTGCTCCCAAGCGTGCATTCAGCACGGCGAAAGTCGTGTTTGAGCGTGTCTAGAGCGTCTTTTTGCTGGTGTATGATAGAAAACGATTACATATGACTGATCCCGCACCCACCCCAACCATCGACGATGTCGCCCGCCATGCGCGCGTCTCCAAGGCGACCGTGTCGCGCGTCATCAACGGCAACTACGGCGTCTCTGAGGAACTGCGCCTGCGTGTGATGGAAGCGATCCGGACGCTCGGCTACCAGCCAGACCGCTCCGCCCGGCGCCTGCGCGGCACCGCCAGCGAGCTTCTCGGTATCATCATTCCCGACATCCAGAACCCGTATTTCACCTCGGTCGTGCGCGGGATCGAAGACCTCGCCTACGAGCACAAGATGAACGTCCTGCTGTGCAACACGGACGACGACCCCGTCAAGCAGGAGACGTATATCCGCGTGATGATGGCCGAGCGCGTGGCGGGGCTGATCCTGGCGCCTTCGTTCGGGATCGCAGGCGAATCGCTGGGCCAGCTCGCGCGGCTCGGCACGCCGGTCGTCCTGATCGACCGCTCCGTGCCCACCCTGCCCTTCGATACCGTCACGGTCGACAACTTCCACGGCGCATATGAGGGCACACGCCACCTGATCCGGCAGGGCTATCGCCGGATCGCGTTCGTCGGCGGCGACCTTGAGCTGAGCCCAGGGCGCGAGCGCTTGGCCGGATATCAGCGCGCGATCGCCGATCACGATCTGCCCGTCGAACCGGATCTCACGCAGCTCGACCACTTCAAGATCGAGAGCGGCCAGCGGCTCACCCATCGGCTGCTCAGCCTGCCAGAGCCGCCGGAAGCGATCTTTTCCGCCAGCAACCTGCTCAGCATCGGCGTGCTGAAAGCGGTGCGCGAAGCAGGTTTGCGCATCCCCGACGACATCGCGGTCGTCGGCTTTGACGATATGCCGTGGGCCAGCGAGCTGTATTCCCCGCTGACCGCGATCGTTCAGCCCACCTACGAACTCGGACAGGAAGCGGTGCGCGCCCTGCTCCGGCGGCGGGACGAGCCAAATACGCCGATCCACACTGTCACATTGCGCACCTCGCTCGTAATCCGCGAAAGCTGCGGCGCCCTGCGCCACAAGGGAGGTGATCCAGGCGAAATTAGTTCTCTTGCGGCAGGTTCAGAGCAATCTATCTTGCCAGAAACGAATACCTTATAAATAAGGAGACAGACATGAAGAAGCTGCGTATTGCTGTGCTGGTCACCGTGCTCGTCGCGCTGATCGCGGCGCTGCCCGGTCCGGCGGCCGTCCCCCCGGCCAAAGCTCAAGACACCATCCGCTTCTGGACGTTCGATTATACGGACGCCGTCGCGCCGTTCTTCCAGGCGTACATCGACGAGTGGAACGCCACGCACGATATCCAGGTCGAGTGGACAGAGTTCCCCTGGGCGCAGTACACCGGCGAAATCCTGACCACCGGTATCGCAACGGGCGAGGCCCCGGACGTGTTCTTCATCAGCCCTGGCGACTGGCGTCGCTATGCTGAAGGCGGGCTGGCGCTGTCGCTCAACGACTATGTGCCGGACTATCTGCTGGAAGACCTGCTCCCGGCGTCGGTTGAGGCGGTGACGCTGAACGGCAACATCTACTCGATCCCGTTCGAGATGGAGCCGGTCGTCCTGTGGTACAACAAGGCCATCCTCGAGGAAGAGGGCGTCGAAGTTCCGACCACCTGGGACGAGCTTGTGGCGGCTGCCGAGGCGCTGACCACCGAAGACCGTTACGGCATTCTGCTGCCGATGAACCCGGACTACTTCGAGAACTTCATCTTCTATCCGTTCCTGTGGATGGCGGGCGCGGATGTGGTCAACGAGGACTTCACCGCAGCGACCGTGAACACCCCCGAGGCGGCGCGCGCGCTCGACCTGTGGGGCACGCTGGTTCGCAACGGCTGGGCCGCTCCAAACAGCACCGGCAACGACCCGACGGACGAGCGCTTCGCCAACGGCCAGGGCGCGATGTTCGTCAGCGGCTACTGGGTCTGGGGCTGGCTGAAGGACAACTATCCTGAGCTGATCGAAGACATCGGCGTTGCGCCGATCCCCGCGCCCGAAGCGGGCGACGAGCTGGCGACCGTCTACGGCGGGTGGACCGTGATGGTCTACGCCGGGACCGAGCATCCGGACGAAGCGGCGGAGTTCGCCATCAACTTGTTCGGCGCCGAGGACAACACGCGCGCGGCGGAATGGGGTATGGTGTACAACACCAAGCTGTCGCCGCGCCAGTCAGTGCTGGCCGAAAACCAGGAATTCTACTCGGAATTCCCGCACAACGTCTTCGCCAACGACATCTTCCCGACGGCGCGCGCCGAGCCGTCCTACCCGCCTGAAATCGCGCAGTCGGTGTGGGAAGCCCTGCAGTCGGTCATGTTCCTGGACGTTCCGGCTGAGGATGCCGCAGCGATCTGGGCTGAAACCATCGATTCGTATCTCGCTACCCGCTAGGGTTTGTGAAGTCCGGCCAGGGAGCGCGCGCTCCCTGGCCGGAGATACATCCTTGTAGAGAGTTGCTAACGAACCGGCTTTTGACTCAATAGAGCGGCGCACCACAGAAGATGTCGCGGCCACACGCGTCGGATAAAGAGTCTTAGGGAGAATCCCTCGTTATGACAGCAATCGCGCCACCTCGCTCGAAACAGCAGTCTCGCAACCCCGTCCAGCGCTTGCGCGAGATGGACCGCGACAAGCTCGAGCAGATGATCGTCGGCTAC
>CBINGT010000178.1:0-7370 GCA_966250245.1 uncultured Anaerolineae bacterium | reverse complement strand
CAACCGCACGCCGAAGATCGTCGTCTCCTCGACGCTGGATCGCGTTGCGTGGGGGCAATGGGACACCGTGTCGCTGCACGAAGGCGATCTCGCCGAGGAAATCGCCCGGCTTAAACGGCAGCCGGGAAAGAATATCGGCGTCGCGGGCAGCCCCACCCTGGTTGCGTCCCTGCTCCGCGATGATCTGCTCGACGAGCTGACTCTGATGATCCACCCAGTCGTGGTCGGGCGCGGCAAGCGATTGTTCGATGACTGGGAAGACTTGAAGCGACTGACGCTGGTTCATTCCGAGACGACGGGCAGCGGCGTGGTGTTCGCCGTCTACCAGCCCCGACGAAGCGGCTGACGCACCTCGAAGCCAGCCATCATCGCAGACCGCATCGCAAGCTTTCGAGAGGAATAGCCGTGGATAAGGACACTCTCACCAGCCTGTTCCAGTACCATTATTGGGCCAATCGCCAGTTATGGCGTTCCCTGGCGGCGCTCAGCGACGCGCAGTTCGCGGCCTCGTCTGCGAATGGCGGCCCGTCGATCCAGGCGCAGGCAGTTGGCATGGTCGCCCACGAAAACCTGTGGGTGAACTACCTCTGGCATGGGGAGGTTGAGTTCCTCGAGGCGGCGCAGTTCCCCACCCGTGCCAGCATCCGCCAGGAATGGGACGCGCTGGAAGAGGAAGTGCTCGACTTCATCAGCGAGCTGAGTCCTGCAGAGCTAAGCCGCCGCGTCGAGCCGCCGTTCCTAGGGCGCAGCACGTCCCTGCAGGTATGGGAGACGCTGGTCTATGTCGTTCACCACGCGGTAGAGCAGCGGGCGCAGGTATGCCAGCACTTGCGGCAAATCGGCACCCGCCCGCTCGCGCACGACTTCCTGGCGTTCGCGGCGGAGCATGCACACCACGGCTATTCCTACCCGGCATTCGCGCTCGCGCGGGTCGCGCAAGAACCACGGCGCTGAGCCTGCTACCCTGAGACAGGAAAACCATGGAAACAGTCACTTCCAAAGATGGAACGATCATCGCGTTCGATCGCGCAGGTTCGGGGCCGACGCTGATTCTCGTTGGCGGCGCGTTCGAGCAGCGGGCAATGGAGTCCGAAATCGCATTTTTGGCGGCGCACCCGCTCCTGGCCCGGCACTTCACCGTCGTTCACTACGATCGCCGGGGGCGGGGCGACAGCACCGATACGCTCCCTTATGCGCTTGAGCGGGAGTTTGAAGACATCGAAGCGCTGATCGACCGCGTCGGCGGCCCGGCGTATGTGTTCGGCATCTCGTCGGGCGCATCGCTGGCGCTCGAAGCCGCGCTCGCGCTGGGCGACAAGGTCAGGAAGCTCGCTCTGTACGAGCCACCCTACAGCATCGACGCCGAGAGCCAGCAAGCGTGGCGCGAATATCGCGCGAAGCTGGACGCCATCCTGGCGGAAGGCCGTCATGGCGACGCCGTCGAGCACTTTATGATGCTGGTCGGCGCGTCGCCTGAGGATCTGCGAGAGGTCCGGCAGTTTCCCATGTGGCCGATGTGGGAAGCGGTCGCGCCGACGCTGGCGTATGACGCCGCCGCGATCGGCGAATCCGGCGCCGTCCCCGTAGAGCGCGCCGCCCGCCTGACGATCCCGGTTTTGCTCGCAGTCGGCGAGAACACCTTTCCGTTCATGCATGAAGTGGCGGACAGGCTCGCAGACGCGATCCCTAACGCGCAGCGCCGCACTCTGAGCGGGCAAACGCACGAAGTCCAGGCGGACGTGCTGGCGCCCGTGCTGGTCGAGTTCTTCACCGGTGAGCAACCGCAGTAACGTGACAAGCAGGTCGAACAAGCGAGCAAGCCATCCGGCAGGCGGCGGTTCCACGCGGACTCCTCACCTGCCGGAGTCGTTTGCTCGCCAAGCTCACAGAGAGCCTCAATGCAACTATTAATTTATATAACCATTCACTAACTTGATTTCCGTTACAAACTGTCTGACAATGAACATTAAGCCGAGCAATACGTCACGGGGCCAACCGGCGCCTCGACTCGTTTCCCACGCCCGTTCATTGCAGCCGCCACCGCAGGCGAAGCGAGTGCATCCCCATGATCGAGATCCCCTGGCGCACTGGCGTGAATATGCGGGAGTTCGCCTATTACGGCACGCCCGCCCGGCAGCACACTACCCCCGCGCTCCAGCGCACGCAGCTTGAGCACCTGCGCGAGATGCAGGTTCACCTCGTCCGCTTCTACGCAAGCTGTAACATCTTCGCCGCGCAGCAATGCAGCGAGCGAGTCCTTGCCGCGCTGAACTTGCTGGACGAGTTCGGCATGCAGGCGATCCTCTGTGTGACTGACTCGCTCGGCTCCGAGTTCACCGTGCAGGGCAACGAGCCCTTCCACTGCGCGCCGCTCGGCCATCTGATCAAGGACTATTGGCACCAACGCGCCTACGAGGCGGCGTTCATGGAGTTCTTGCGCCAACTGCTCGACACATGCGCGCAGCACCCCGCCGTGTTCATGTGGGAGCTGGGCAACGAGTACGCCATTCACCCGCAGCCTGCGTCATGGGATGACGGCGAAGCGTTTTTGGCGTTCGCGCAGCGCACCAGCCAGGCGATTAAAGAGGCCGCGCCGAACGCCCTGGTGTCTACCGGACTGGTCGGCACGCACCACGTTTCGCCGCACGGGCAGTATGACGTATACGCGACCATGCTGTACGGGCTGGATACGATCGACGCGATCTCGATCCACTACTACGCGGACGATGGCGAGCGTGACTGTGCGCTGCGCGAGGTAAGTCTGGCGAAGGGGCTTGGCAAGCCGTACTACATCGGGGAGTTCGGCGCCCCACGCGACTGGCCCGATCGCGGCACATACTATCGCGCGCAGCTTGAGGAGTGGCAGCGCCGAGGGGCGTTTACCGCTCTGCCCTGGGCATTCGACGCCTCGCCGAGCGATGTGGGCGTCAGCGACACCAAAGCGTTCGCCCGAATCCACCCCGATTTTGACGCGATCGTCATCACGCTGCGGGAGTTCGCCCGTCCGCCAGAGCCGGTCATCGTCCGCAGCGACGAGACACCGCCCGAAACGCCTCGTAAACCGCCCCGCCTTGAACGGATCTTTCGGGTTGTGGACGGCCCCGTGAACGTGCGCCGCGGGCCTTCGCTATTTGCAGATCTCGTCCCCGGCGTGCAGCTTACCCAGGGCCAGGAAGTGAAGGTTGACGGCAGGACGCGCACCGTCGCAGATGGGTTTATCTGGTGGCACCACCAGGACGGTTGGTCGGCGGAACGCTCGGTAGACCGGGAAGCAGTTTTTCTGAAAGAGAAGCGTGTTCCCCGCCTGCCACGGCCACCTCGCCCGCGCCCGGTGAGTGAGCCAGCGGAACCCGAGGCGATGCGATTTCTCGTGGTGGATGGCCCTGTCAAAGTGCGGACCGAGCCATCGCTGAACCCGGCCGTTGTGAAGGCAGGCGTCGCGCTACACACCGGACAGATTGTCGAGGTTGATCCGGCGTCGCGCCGAGAGGTTGACAGCTATGTGTGGTGGCAGCACCGCGACGGATGGTCTGCAGAACGCTCCGTCAACAACCCGGGCGAGGTGTTTATGCAGGTTACGCAGGCGCAGCCTGGTAACGACGGGGCAGTTCCATCCGCGCTCGACCTGCTGTTTGAAACGTGGCCTATCAATCTCAGCGCAATCAGATGGATTCAGTACTTCGGGAATACCACCTTCGCTTTTTCGAGTGGCAAGCTATGGAACTATGATAAATTTAGCCAGGGACTGCATGCTGGCCTCGACTTTGCATACCCGGCCAATACCACGATTATGTCAGGGCTGCAGCCAGGGCTTGAAGGGACCTGCACGCTTATCGGCACCGCTCATTACACGCCCTTCCAGGTCAATGTTCAGGTCAACGACTACACGCTGATCTATGGCCACGTGAAGAACCCGCAAGTGCGCGTCAACGACCCCATCAATGCGATGACAGCAATCGACGTCACGGGGGATAGCGTCGGCGAGAATGATCACCTGCATTTGGAAATCCGCAAAGGCAGCCGGATCATCAACCCGCTACACTTCTTCCCGCCGGAACAGTGCACGGCGCTGATTCGGCGGTTCAATCCGGCCGGGAAATTTCAACCGTTCGACAAGTGGCAATCGCCGCTCGACCAGCCCGAGATCGTGCTCGGCGGGCCTGTGATCGGGCCGCTCGCGGGCTGACCGGCCTAGCGGATGCGCTGCCAGGTGCCCTGCGTGCCGGGGTTGGACGAAGGCGCCGCGAGGCGATAGATCGTCTCGTCAGCCGCTTCCACATAAAAGACGTATTCGCCCGTGGTCGTGCTCGCCTGAATGCGAGTCGTCCCGAACTGAACCGCATGGAGCGGACAAGAATAATCCTCAGCGGCAGCTTCTTCCTCGGGCAACGCCATCATAAATCCATAAGTTGTCGACTCGACGCACGCGCCCACCGAATAGTCAGACGTGTCCCAATCCCCAATGAAATCGCCATACTCGCCCGTGTCGAGCAACGTGAAATAGCGCCCTCCGCTATCTCCTAGCCCCACGCCGATCAGCACACCGTCTCCCCAGCGCTGAACGAAGCCGTCTAGCTCGCTGTATCCAGGGACGGGGCATTCCCCTTCCAGCGCCAGTTCCGTTGGGAAAAACCATTCAAACTGGCACTCGGTTGAGCTATCAGGGGTTTCTTCCTCGGCCCCGGCCAGGAGTTCCAGAGCGTTCTGAAAGGCCAGGCTAGCCGAGGTAGCGGTATTGGCTTTATCGAACTCATCGAGCCCGGCGCGCTCGCGCAAGAGCAGCGCGGCGATGGCCAGCGCGACGACGCCAATCGCCACACCGAAGACGATCGGCGCGCGGGGGAGAGCTTTCCGGCGGGCAGCGGATGGCTTGGCAGGCGCAGGCGGTGGGGAAGACTCGGCAGGTGGGGGCGCATCCACGTCCAGGTGGGCAACATCCTCACCGCGTCCGCCGCGCTGGGGAGCATGTTCGGCCAGTTCGTCGAGGAACGCCTGCGGCGGCAGCGCGCCGTCCGTCACGTCCACCGCCTGCACGGATATATAGCGGAAAAACACCTCCCCCTCACGCAGCAAAGGGAATACCGGTTTCCGCTTCTGGATCGCGTACTCGCACTCGGTCTGGACCCAATGGCTTTCGCGCGAGCGGGGCGTCATGATCACCACAAACGCCGCGCAGTCCTCAATCGCCTGCTGGATGACCTCGGCCCAGCGCGAGCCGTAATCGATCCGGTCGTCAATCCACACGTCGAACCCGGCCGCGATCAGATGATCGGCCAGCTTGCGGGCGTAAGCTTTGTCGTGGCGGCTGTAACTGACGAAGATGTGGCGCATGGCGCACAGCTCGCATCTGTATGTGGATTTCTAAGTATATCATTAAATCATGTACCCCTCGCTCAGATTTGATTTGGCACGCGTCCAGATGCCCGCGATATCCGGCATGGTTAGTGGCACGGGAGCGGTGTTGCCTTCTTTGCGAATACCTTGCGCCATTAAAAATAAAGGTGTTTAATAGAGGCTACTCCGGATCTAAGCTGTATGGCAGGACGGGGTTACGAGCGGCGGCACCACCTAAGTCATGAAGGCGTAGTTCCGTCCACTCCCCGCCACACAGCGCGATCTGATTTGCGCATTCTGCTTCACCAACATCACGAGGGAATATCTTGAACATCGTCGCTCGTCATGGGCGCGCGTGGCAGCGTGCTTGCCGGCAGAGCTGGCGTGCGCTCATCCTGCTACTCACTGTCGTTCCAATGCTTCTTCCCCAAAGCGCAGCGCCGGTCAGCGCCGCGCCGATCTCGTACACCGAAAGCGTGGACCTGGATACCAAGTTCACAACGACCTTTACGCTGGACGTTGGCGACAATAAGTTTTCCGGCTCGCTTGAGCCAACGCCATTCCCCGGCGGACGTGACACCTGGAAGATGGTCATCCCGGCAAATCACCGCATTAGCCGGGTCAGATACTCACGCGGTTACTTGGGCAGCGCGACTTCCATGACCTTTGTCTTCGATGCGTGCTGGTACAGCACCCCCGAAACCACGAGCTCGTCGTTCAACCAACCGCTCACGGTCGATGGACCACGAGACGTATGCATCCTTATATTCTCAAATCACAATCCCAGTGTGATCGACTGGGAGGTCACCGTCACCGTTGAGGAAATTCCCCCCAACAATCCGCCCGTGATTACCGTGCCCGGCCCACTGATGACCGAGAGCGGTGTGCCGATTACCTTCAGCAGCAGCGACCAGATCAGTATATCCGAACCTGATGGGGATAACCTGGAAGTTCAGCTTCAGGTCACGGGGGGCACGATCACGCTGAGCAGTACGTCCGGGTTGGACTTCTATCGAGGCGACGGGGTGGCCGATCAGCGTATGCAGTTCGCTGGATTGGCTACAGCCATCAACGCGGCGCTGAACGGGGCGGTCTTTACTCCAGCCGACGGTTTTTCAGGCTGGGCATCGATCCTGATTCGCGTGACCGACGACTATTGGCTAACGGCCATCAGCGATACGATCTCGATCACGGTGTTCCCCCCATCCGGCCAGCCAACGGATAACAACCCGCCAATCGCGACCAATGATACGTACACCACAAACGAAGATACGCCGCTGACGATCGCTGCGCCGGGCGTGCTCGGCAACGACACGGACGCTGACGGCGACACGCTTACAGCCGGGCTAGTAAGGGGTCCAGCCAATGGAACGTTGACCTTCAACGCCGATGGATCGTTCACCTGCACGCCCAAGGCGAACTGGAACGGCACCGACAGCTTCACCTATCTCACTTACGATGGTACGGCCTTTAGCAACGTCGCGACGGTGACTATCACAGTGAACGCAGTGAACGACCCGCCAGTCGCCAGCGATGATGCGTACACCACCGACGAAGACACGCTGCTGACAATCACTGCGCCGGGCGTGCTCAGCAACGACGCAGACGTCGACGGCAACCCACTTACGGCAGTGCTTGAGATCGGTCCGGCCAACGGAACTCTGACTCTTAACCCTGACGGCTCGTTCACCTACACACCCAACGCGAACTGGAACGGCACCGACACGTTCACTTATCACGCCAGCGACGGCACCACCACCAGCAACGTCGCAACCGTGACGATCACAGTAAACGCAGTGAACGACGCGCCAGTGGCAGCCGATGATGCATATACAACCGATGAAGACACGCTGCTGACGATCGCTGCTCCTGGTGTGCTCGGCAACGACACGGACGTCGAAAACGATCCGCTTACCGCGGTGCGAGTAACGGGGCCAGCCAATGGCACGTTGACCCTCAACGCCGATGGATCGTTTACCTACACGCCCAAGGCGAACTGGAACGGCACCGACAGCTTCACCTATCTCACTTACGAT
>CBINGT010000177.1:0-7434 GCA_966250245.1 uncultured Anaerolineae bacterium | reverse complement strand
GTTGAAGGAAGCGGTGCTGTGGATGGGCGCGTTCGGGTTTGCGGGACGGCGCGCCGCACGATTAGACGCCGAGGGCCGCGCCGTGACGCTCGCGCCCGCCGGGCTGCCCGCGCCGCCGATCAGCGAGCCGCGCGCCTACCTGCTGGAGCCGGATCCGGCCGTGATCCGCGCCGGGCTGTTCGGGGAGCTTGCCGCACACCTCGGCGTCGCGCTCTACCGGCTGGACGAGACGATCGCGTATCTGACGAGCGACACGGCGATCGACTCGCCGTGGGTGCGCGTGTGGCCGGTCGAGGCGTGGATGCCGTTTCACCTCAAGCGGCTGCGGGCGGCGCTCGTGGCGCGGGGCGTCGGGCAGGTGACGGTCAAGAAGCGCGGCAGCCCGATTGCGCCTGAAACATTGCAAGCGCGCCTCAAGCTGAATGGGGACGGCCGGGCCGCCGTGGTGGTGCTGACGCGCGTCGCCGGGCAGCACGCCGCGCTAATTTGCGGGGAGCCGCTGGGGAGAGAGACATGACGGTGAGCGACGTGATCGACGGGCTGCTGCTCGTGACCGGGGTTGCGGGCTTCGTGGGCAGCCTGATGGGGCAGCGCCCGTTCATTAACGAGTCTCGCATGGAGACGCTGAGCGGGCAGGTCGGGCGGAAGACGATCCGCTGGATCGCGGCGCTCGGCTATTTGTTCCTCGGCGTGGTGGGCGCGGCCCGCCTGTTGGGGTGAGAAAGAGCCGTTAGCTGTTAGCGGTTAGCAGTTAGCAAAAACAGACTCTTGCTAATCGCTCATTGCTAACCGCTGATCGCTTTAGAAAGCAGGGATAGACGTGGGTTTTCTGGACTGGTTGATCATGCTCGGCGGCGTGGCGGGGTTCTTCGGGACGCTGCTTCGCGTCAAGATGTTTTACGACCCTGAGCGCATGGAGCGCTACGTCACACGCTACGGCGAGGGGCGAGTGCGCGCCGTCGTTGCGATGGCGTATTTCGTCTTCGCGGTGCTGGGTGCGGTGCTGCTTTACGTGAACCAGCCGGTTCAGTAGGGCAGGTTGTCGTCGTTGATATCCTGGCCGCGACGCTGGCGGCTGCGCCGGATGATGTCCTCGACGCGCGATTCCAGATCGGACGGCGTTTCGGCGGGCGCGGCCGGACGGGCGCGGCGGCTGCTGCGAGATGAACGTGGCTGCGGCGCGCGCTGGGTCCAGCCCCCGGCGCCTGACGGATCGGCGGGACGGGCGCGGCTGGTGACCGCTCCCGACTGTTCGGCGATGGCGCGGGCGCGCGAGGTGCTAGGCGGCGCGGTGTTGCTGGTCAGGCTGTGAATCGCGTTATCGGGCGGGAAATAGCCGGAGCTATAGTCTTCCGCCACGCGGCGCGGGATGATGTTCGCGGCGCGCTCCTGGCTGTCCAGGGCGGACGTGCGCCCGCCGCCGGACTGCGCGAGGCTTGGCGGCTGGATGTGCCGCAGCACGACGGCCAGCCCCATCGAGATCAGCGCGATCCCCAGGTAGACCCACAGGTCGATTTCCAGGCCCTGACCGTCGGTGCTCAGTGCGGACACGATCTCGTTGGTGACCTCGATCAC
The DNA here is from genome assembly GCA_966250245.1 of uncultured Anaerolineae bacterium. Classification (GTDB taxonomy): domain Bacteria; phylum Chloroflexota; class Anaerolineae; order Aggregatilineales; family Aggregatilineaceae; genus DYGX01. The sequence goes on along the minus strand of CBINGT010000177.1, from coordinate 5,859 downwards.
GCTGAAGATCGCCATCCACACGCCGCCGATCCAGATGAACAGCGACGTGTGCCAGCCTCGGCTGCGCTGGTAGATCGCCGAGCTGAGCAGGATGATCCCCAGCACCATCAGCACCAGCCACGCATAATCCAGCAGGTGCATGATCAGCGCAAAACCCAGCCACATGACAACAGCGGCCCAGGTCAAGGCTTCGACGCTGCGTTCTCCGCGACTTTTCACGGTCTCTCCTCGCGATCGATTGGGGTGCGCTGCTTACGGATCGTGCCCCGATTCAAACCGTCTACCTACAATTATCCGCTACCTTAAGAAGCGCCGCAAGCCCCACGCGTAAATTCCCCTCGTAATCAGGGGGATGGCACCGGAACGGGGCCGATTCCGACCTGCGTGTTGATGGTTCCATCGGGCAGCGTGACCTGCATCGGCTCCTTGCTGAACGCGTCCAGGATCGACAGGCTAAACAGCCAATCTCCCGGCTGCGCCGCCTCGCCAAGCGGCACGGTCACCGTATCGACGAACGTCTGGCCGGGCGTCCAGCAGGTGGGCGGGAAGTCCCAATCGCGCGGGTTCCACTCATAGCTCGGGAGCGCGGTGCCGTCCGGCGCGACGCTCACCAGCGTCAGCACGTACGCGTCGGTAATGGGCGCATCCGCTCGCCAGTAGAGCGACAGCTCGACCGTATCCGGCTGCGCGGCGACGTCCAGCCCGACGAAGGTCAGCCGGTCGCCGTCACGCTCGAACGCCGCCAACACCGGGAAGGTCGGCGCGGTGGCGGCATCGGCCACGCGGACCGGCTTGGTGAAATTGGCGTAGTCCGCGCCGCGCCAGAACGAGATGATCGCCAGCATGTAAACTGCTTGCAGCGCCAGGAAGATGACTTTCTCGCGTGGGGCGAGCGTGACCAGAATGTCCACCGCCATCAGCACCCAGACCGGCGCGAAAAACAGCCACACCCGGCCGGTTTCGCCGCGCCCGGTCCCGCTGAGCACGACGATCACCAGGGTTAGCACCGCCGCGCCGATCAGCACGTCGGCGCGTGTGGCGGGCGCGTGCCGCAGGTGGCGCAGGCCGAGCGCGCGCCATGCGGCGAACCCCATCAACGGCAGCCCAGCGAACAGCGCCATGTCGAGCGGGTGCTGGATCAGCCAGGGCAGGTAGGGGCGATTCAACTTGTAATGCTGCGAGAGGCCCGCGTCGAAAATGTCCAGCGGCGACAGGCCGCTCAGCAGCCAGTAGGCCAGCCAGACTGACGCCACGCCCGCGCCGAACAGCGCCAGATCGCGGACGATCGGCGCGAGCCCGGCGCGCGTGCGCAGCCGCTCCCCGATCACGATCAGCCCGGCCAGCAGCCCGAGCGGCGCGAGCGTCAGATTGAGCATCAGCCCGACCGACAGCACGAATCCGGCCAGCGCGATCCACCCGCCGCGTCCGGTTGTCAGCCCGCGCCACAGAAAGATGAGCATCACCAACGTCATCAGCGGGTAGAAGACGTTGAAGCGCGGCTGGAAGAAGACCATCCCCGGCACGAGCGCCCACACGACGACCGCCCACCGCGCGCGTCGCCGGTCAAAGAGCATTGTCCCCAGCTTGTACAGTGGCGCGACGGTCAGCGCGCTCCAGAAGGGCATGGTCATCTGCAGCCAGGTGCTCGCCCATTGCGCGTTGCTCCACGCCGCCATCGCGAGGTTCTGGCATTGCATCTGGCGCGTCACACCGGCCATCGCGCTGGATAGGCCCGGCATCTGCTCGAAGCCCCGTGTCAGCGTATAGTACACCGCTGTGATCCCCGGCGGGCTGAGCACCACGCCGTTCGACTGGCCGGTGAGCTCAAGCTGCTCGGCGGTGAACTCCGGCCAGTGGCGTAACGTGTGCGCCAGGTTGGCGATCTCGGCTGAGGTGGCGTGGAAGCGCCCCTGCGTCGTCAGGCGGGCGAGCAGCAGAAACAACGGGCTTTCTTCGAGGTATAGCAAGAGCAGCGTCAGCAGGGCGGCGCCGCCGAACGTCCACAGGATCAGCGGGATCGGATAGCGCCGTGCGGTTTGCGCCCGCCGCAGCAGAACGATCGCCCCGGAGACGTAGATCGCCAGCGCGACCCCGGCCGGGATAATCCACAGCCAGTTCGGCGCATCATACGGCCAGACCCACTGTCCATCGTCGGGGATCCAGGGCGCGTCGCCGCGCAGCCAGGGCACGAAGTCGAACACGATGATGGCCGTCACAACCAGCGTGAGCGACCAGATCACTCCCAGGGCGGCGGAGCGCCGCAGCGCATAGCCGCGCCCTGGCCGCAAGCTTGAAAGAGCACGGGGAAAGTTCATAGACAGCGCTAGGCGTGTGTAGCTTTGACTTTACGGTCAAGTGCGGACATAATTTCGGTAACTGTAGTGGTTTCAGCGGTTACCGGTTTGCCGTTGGCAAAAGTGAACGGGCACACGCACGTTCATCACGTTTTCGCGTGGGTCGCGTGCAGGTGTCCCGCTGTGTGTGCACGAACTGTTGCCACCGCTCTGTCGCGAACGGCAGATTGCTGTGCTGACTACCGCGACGCCCGCCGGTTGTGTTGTGCCTGGACGGAAGCGCCGCGACGGGTATTTTAGCACCGTTCCCCTGTCGCTGGTAGCTCTGTCGGGTGTTCGGACTTGATCCGGTTGCATAAAAGGATGCGCATTGATGGGATCCCCGCGCCGCCCTCTACGGCAGGAATGGCTCACCTGGAACGATGTCGATCAGTTGGTGGACGTGCTTCTGCCGCAGCTTCGCTCGGCCGGGACGTTTGACGCGATGATCATGATCACGCGTGGGGGAATCGTTCCTGGCGGGCTGCTGTGCGAGGCGCTCGACATCACGAACGTGCTTACTGCAGCGGTCGATTTTCCGCGCGAGCTGGATCGCGACGACAAAGCGCGGCTGCTCGTCTGGCCGTCGTTCATACAGTTCCCCGAAGACGAGCTGGTCGCTCGGCGGCGACTGGTGATCGTCGACGACGTGTGGGGGAGCGGGCGCACCAGCACGGCGGTCAAGAGCCGGTGCGAGGCGGCGGGCGCGCAGGCGGCGTTTACCTGCGTCTTCCACTTCAACCCCTACCGCTCGCTGTTCCGCAATGCCCAGCCGGATTTCTATGGCGCGATCACCGACGCGTACATCGTCTATCCCTGGGAGAGCCAGCGCGGGCTGGAAGGCGTGCCGTCGAACGTGCCGCCAGGGATGCCGGATAATTAGCGGTACACCGGCGAAAAGCAGCTAGAAACAGCGAAGGATAGCGGAAATGTAGCAGGGCGAGCGCCTGGCGCGGCTGCCTTTGCTTTATCTGGCTGTTTTTTGCTAGTTGGCTTCAGGGGACAAACAGCCGAAACGGCTTCCGAACGAACTGAAGCCGGAGCGGGGGAACGGGGCGATGGAGCGGGACGGTTTATTCTTCTTCGTCGTCCCCGCGACGGCCCTTCTTGTAGCGGTAGGTGATGCGGCCGCGCGTCAGGTCGTAGGGAGTAAGCTCTACCCGGACGCGATCGCCAAGCAGGATGCGGATGTAGTATTTGCGCATCTTGCCGGAGAGATAGGCCAGCACCCGGTGCCCGTTGTCCAGCTCGACGGTGAACTGGGTGTTGGGCAGCGCCTCGACTACCGTGCCTTCCATCTCAATCTTATCATCAGCTTGTTTTGCCATATTGCTCCTTAGTAACGTGCTATTTTTCGATGTGCGGAGAGCGGTCGCCGGAGCACATCCGCTAACCGCTGTGCCTGGCTGGCGCTGAATGTGGATTGGCAGCGCCGGGCCATCGTGCGCCCGGCGCCGGAGTTCTCACATTCAGGGTGCGCTAGGCTTTAGTAGCTGCGGGACTTACGCTGCTTGCGCCGAGCACGGCGGATCGCCTTTTTCTTCTGGATGCGGCGTAGCTCGCTCTTCGAGACGTGCCACCGCTTGCGACGGACCGTGCTCAGGATACCGTCCTTGGCGACCTGCTTGCGAAAACGCTTGAGCAGTTGCTCCTGCGATTCGCCAGATTGCAGTTCGACATGCGCCATGCAGTTTCACCACCCTTCTGTGCTAGTTTTGTGATGTTCAAGCCGGGCAGAAAAAAGGGCAGGTCATTTGATTGGCCTGCCCGTTGGTCGCAAACGCGCTCAGATGCTAGTGTGTGGCAATTGGCTCGTCTTCGACCCCCGGTTCAACCGAGGGGTATTCTACCTGCTCGTCGTCAAGTTCGCCAGCCTCAATTTCGGCGGGCGTTTCGGTGGTGTCCAGCAGGTCGCCATTGTCCACATCGCGGATGCTCAGGCCGAGGCGCTGGCGATGCGATTCGATGCTGATGACGCGCGCCTGAATGACCTGACCCTCGTGCAGAATCTGGGTCGGATCGGCGGGCGGCGGGTCGGAAATCTGGCTGGCGTGCAGCAGGGCTTCGATGCCGGGCTCCATGCTGACGAACGCGCCGAACTGAGTCACGCGGCTGACCGTACCCTCGACGATCTGGCCAACGTGGTACATATCATCGACCTGCGTCCAGGGGTTCGGCTGCAGGCGCTTGAGCGACAGGCCAATGCGACGGCCTTCGTGGTCCAGGCGAAGGACGTACACTTCGACTTCCTGCCCAACCTGCAGCAGCTCGCGCGGGTGCTTGACGCGGTGCCAGGCCAGCTCGCTGATGTGGATCAGACCGTCAGCTCCGCCGAGATCGACGAATGCGCCAAAGTCTCGCAGGCCGCTGACCACACCACGACGGACCTCACCTTCCTGCAGCGATTCGAGCAGGTTGTCCTTGCGGGCATCGCGGATTTCGCGCTGCGCTTCGCGCTGGCTGAGCACCAGGCGACGGCGACGGCGGTTGACCTCGATGATCTTGACCGAGATCTTCTGCCCGACCATGCTGGACAGGTTGTCCTTGCGCTCGTCTTCGTTCAGGCCGCGCGCGAGATCGACGACATGGCTGGCGGGGATGAAGCCGCGTAGCTCGCCGAAGGGGACGATCAGGCCGCCGCGATTGGCGTCGGCCACCACGCCCGTGTAAATCTCTTCGTTGTTCATCATTTCTTCGGCGCGGATCCAGTCCTCGTTCTGCTTGGCCTTGGTCGCCGAGACGATCATGTTGCCTTCTTCGTCCTCAGTGCGGACGATCATGACCGGGATCTCGTCGCCGACCTTGTATGTATTTTCGCCGAGGCGCTCCACGTCGCTGCGGGGGATGATCCCGTCGCGTTTCATGCCCAGATCGACGACCATGCCCTGGCTGTCGATCGCCAGAATAGTGCCCACGGCGATGTCCCCGCGCGTCGGCTGCTCGATCGAGAGGGATTCTTCCAGCAGCGTCAGGAAGTCCATCTCGTCCGGTGAATCGGTGGATACGTGCTGAGTGAGTTCTGTCATAGCGTGTGTGTCTATTCCCCCCAGGGGCCATTTTGTTTTTAACCCTGGCCAGGGCAAACAAAAAACCGGCTTGCGCCCACGAAAAGTGGGCCGGACCGGCTTAGCTGTTTGGATCTGCGGGCGAAGCGCTAGCGCTTGTAATGGTGTCTGGGTTGTGATCGGGGAGTGCCGTAAGCCGAATCAGTTTTCCAGCGATCAAGCGAATCCTGCGCGTGCGCGCCCTCCTTTCCAGGGTCGAAGGCATTATAGCCTGGCGCCGAGTCCTTTGTCAACCAGTTGAGAAGGTTGGAACAATCGATCCGCCGAATTTTAAGGTTCGCGGCGAGTTCTCGCAGCGCCGGGGCGCAAAAAGGCCGGTGTGGGAATTACCACCCGGCCCGAATGTCGAGACGTTAGGCGATGGCGAGCTTAGACGCCGAGGGAGACGCTAATCGTCGTCCTCATCCTCGTCGTCCTCATCGTCCTCGTCATCCTCGTCGTCTTCGTCCTCGTCTTCATCG
>CBINGT010000176.1:0-7438 GCA_966250245.1 uncultured Anaerolineae bacterium | reverse complement strand
CTCGACGGTGATCTCGTACAGCGTCCATGTGTAGGCGCTGGTCTCGACCGTCCCGGTGCTGTCTGGCAATGCATCGAGCCCAAGCTGGCCGAGCAGCAAGTCGCTGAGCTGGTCGGCGGTTGCGCCGGGCGCGGCCTGGACGATCAGGCTGGTGATGTCGGTTGCGCTTGTCCCGCGCGCATACACGCCGGGCGCGGCTTCGGTCCACCCATCGGGGATGATGCCCTGCACGCCAAACGTGTCGCTGGTGAAGGGCACGAGGTCGCCGCCGTCCTGCGCAGCGACGGGGGACAACAACGCGAACGCGAGCGCAAGCGCGATCAGAACGGTGAGCGACCGCGAGCGTAGTGTCATAGTGATCTCCTCTCCAAAAGCACATCTGTGAAGAACGGGGCGCCAGAGCCGCCGTTCCGCTTAGAATATGGCCCATCCGTGGGGCGTATGGCAACAGGGCTCAGTGAGGGGCAGTCAGGGTGCGGAGTAGGGGGTGATGAGACGTCAGTTGTCGCCGTGTTCCATGTCGTCAATCATAGCAATGAAATCCCACTCGTCCAGATCGTCGTCTAAACGGTTGGGTTTCGGGTTGGCGAGGCCCCAGAGAATCCGCATAAAGAGCACAGAGGCTCCGGCGATCACGATCCAGGTGATGCAGTCGGCTGCTTCCACGCGCGTCTCCTTTTTTTCCTTTCATTGTAGGCAAATTGGGAAAACGCGCAGTCTCGAAAGGGCCGCGCGGCTGATTAGGGCCATTACATCAGCCTGTAAGTGTGCCGCTACCTGATGTCGTGTGCTATGATCGCATAATGTGTTTCGCTGAGCCGGATGCGCGATCTTCCATTGCCGACGAGTGCACTCAAACACCGCGTAAACGTTAGACGAGGAGAGAGCACAGATGTTGAAGCGAATTCTGATCGCGATCGTGTTGGCTGCTGCGCTGGCGCTGCCCCTGGCGCTCTACGCGCAGGAAGACGAGTTTCCCGAGATGGTCCTCGCGGCGTATCCGGGACTGCACCCCGAAGGGATTGACTGGGACGCGGAGCGCGGCGTGTTCGTCGTCGGCTCGATCCCTGAAGGCGGCGTGTTCACCGTCGCGGACGACGGTACGGTGACACGGCTTGCCGAGGGTCACGAGGGCCTGGGGAGCACCGGCGTGCACGTCGACGCGGAGCGCAATCGCGTCCTGGTGACCATGCCGGATTTCACCGCGACGCAGGACCCCGAAGCGACTGGCGCAGCCGCGCTGGCAGCGTATGACCTGGACACCGGCGAAGAGTTGTTTTTCGTGGACCTGACCGATCTCGATCCGGGGCGAGACTTCGCGAACGACGTCACGGTGGACGCCGAGGGTAACGCGTACTTTACCACCAGCTTCAGCGGCGTGATTTACCGGGTGGACCCTGAGGGGAACGGCGAGATCTTCCTGGCGGCAGACGAGTTCGCGGTGGAAGGGTTTGGCCTGAACGGGATCGACTATCACCCTGAAGGCAATTACCTGCTGGTAGCGGTCGCGGGGTCTGGCTCGATCTACAAGGTGCCGGTGGACGATCCGGAGAGCTACACCCAGGTGACGCTGGATGCGTCCGTGTCGATTGACGGGATGGTGCTCGGGGCGGATGGCAATCGTCTCTACGCTGTGGCGAGCGTGGATGGCGCCCAGGCGCGTGAGATTGTGATGCTCACCACCGAGGACGATTGGGCGAGCGCGACGGTCGCCGCCCGCCAGGAAGCGCAGTCAGAGCTTTCTCCCACCACGCTGGCCTTGCGAGACCCTGGCGGCATCGTCTATGTGACGCACGCCAAGTTCGGCGAGATCGGTTCCGATCCGCCAGTGGAGACGTTCGAGATCCAGCGCTTCGACTTCTTCGACATGACCGGCGACACCGCTCCGGCTGAGGAAGCAACCGAAGAGATGACTGAGGAAGCGACCGAAGAAGCAGCGGGTGAAGAGATGGGCGCCACCGGCGACCAGCTTGTGAACGAGCGGTGCACGGTCTGCCACACACGCGAGCGGATCGACATGGCGCAGAAGAGCCGCGAGGAATGGGCCGCGACGGTGGACCGGATGATCGGCAACGGCGCGCAGCTTTCGCCTGAGGAACGCGAGATCGTCATCGAATATCTCGCAAGCAGGTGAAGAGAAGCTGGCACGCCGACGCCCGCCGTCCTCGACGGGGAGACGCTGATCAACACGCGCTGCACGGTCTGCCACACCCGCGAGCGGATTGACGAGAAGGACGAAGACCGCGAGGACTGGACCGAGATTGTCGACCGGATGATCGGCCACGGCGCGCAGTTGAGCGCCGAGGAGCGCAGCTTCCTGATCGACTATCTCACGCAGACGCACGGCGAGGACGACTCTGACGACGATCGCGGAAGGGGTCGCGGTCGGGGTCGCGGGAGGGGGCGCGGCGGAGACGGCGATCGGGACAGCGATTGAGCACATAACCTGTTAACGAGCGAACCCCTGCCCAAAACGGCGCAGGGGTTCGTTTCTGTGCGGGCCGCAAGCGCCCCATATTGATTCGCGCTGGTCGGGCAGATTTTCGTTCAGACGTGCGGCGCGATTGGCTGGTATAATGGCACGTATCTGCGGCGCGGCCGTTGGTTACTGCCCGGTTCATACATTGAGACACGTCAAGATAGCATGAAAGCCTTCAACCTCGTCCTGCGCTTTGCCCGCAACTACACCCCACAACTCGTCGTCACCGTGATCAGCATGATCCTGCTGGTCGGCGTGCAACTGCTCATCCCGTGGGTGATCCGCTCGCTGATCGGCGCCGTGACGGAACAACCGCTCGACTCCAGCACGATGACGCACGTCACGCGCCTGACGATCATCACGGCGGTGGCGCTGGTCGTGAAAGGCGTGTTGCAATTCCTGCGCAGCTACATGGCACACATCGCCGGATGGGGCGTGGTGGCGGACGTCCGGCGCCACCTTTACCAGCACGTCCAGCGGCTCTCGCTGCGCTTCTACGAGGACAAGCAGACCGGGCAGATGATGTCTCGCATCGTCAACGACACGGACCTGTTCGAGATGCTGATCGCGCATGCCGTGCCGGACGTCATCGTCAACGTGCTGACGTTCGTCGGCGTGAGCGCGATGCTCATGGCGATGAACTGGAAGCTCGGCCTGCTAAGCCTGATCCCGATACCGTTTGTCGTGCTGGTGATGCGCGGCTATGCTAAAAAGGTCCGCCCGGCGTTCCGCAAGCGGCAGGAGAAGCTTGGGCAGCTTAACGCGCAGTTGAACGACAACATCTCCGGCATCCGCGAGATCAAAGCCTTTACGCGTGAAGAGGCCGAGGCGCAGCGCATTTCGCTCGGCATCGACAACTACCGCCGCTCGCTACTGTATGCGCTGAAGATGATGGCGATCTTCCAGCCGCTGGTCGACTTCACCTCGTCGCTTGGCATGCTGGTGGTGATCTACTTCGGCGGGATGCTGGTCAACGGCGGCGCGCTGCCGGTGGCGGACCTCGTTGCGTTCTTCCTGTATCTGGAGCAGCTTTACCACCCGATCCGTGCGCTAAGCGACGCGTGGGAGCGCATTCAGGAATCGCTCGCCAGTGCGGATCGCGTCGACGAGCTGTTACGCGAGGCGCCCGAGGTGAAAGAGCGGGCGGACGCCATCCAGATCGACGGGCGAGTGCGGGGCGAGATCGTCTTCGACAACGTTAGCTTCTACTACAACGAGGGTGACATGGTGTTGGAGAACATCTGCCTGGAGATTGGCGCCGGGCAGATGGTGGCGTTGGTCGGCCCGACCGGCGTCGGCAAGTCCACGCTGGTCAGCTTGATCCCGCGCTTCTATGACCCCGTTTCGGGCAGCGTTCGCCTGGATGGGATCGATACGCGCGATCTCAAACTGGAAAGCCTGCGCCAGCAGATCAGCATCGTGTTACAGGATGTGTTCCTGTTTCACGGGACGGTGCGCGAGAACATCCAGTTCGGCAACCCCGAAGCGTGCGAGGCGGACATCATCCGCGCCGCGCAGATTGCCAACGCGCACGACTTCATCTGCGACCTGCCAGATGGCTACGACACGATCATCGGCGAGCGCGGCATCAAGCTCTCCGGCGGGCAGAAGCAGCGGCTATCGATCGCCCGCGCCGTGTTGAAAGACGCGCCGGTCCTGATTCTGGACGAAGCAACCTCGTCGGTGGACACGGAAACCGAGCTTCTGATCCAGGAAGCCCTCGAACGGCTGATGAAGGGGCGGACGACGATCATCATCGCGCACCGGCTCTCGACCGTCCGCAACGCCGATCAGATCGTCGTGCTGGAGAATGCGCGCATCGCCGAGAGGGGCACGCATCAGGAGCTGGTTGAGCAGCGTCGCCTGTATTACCGGCTATACACGGCGCAGCGGAAGCTCCAGCGGCTTGCGGTGTAGCGGGCCGCCTGCGCCTCACACTTTCACATAGTAATAAAGCTCGCCCGGCTGCAGAAACTTCACTTTCTGGCGCGGTGCGAGCGCCTGCACGATCTGCTCGGTCGGGATCCGGTTGGCTGGATACAGGTCGTTGTGGCCGGGGATCAGCACGTCCCATTCGAGATCGTGGGCGAGGCGCGACGCTTCGACCGGCCACAGATTCCCGATCAGGTTGCCTTCAGTTTCGCGGTAGGTGTCTCGCCCGTTGACCGGCAGCATCGCCACATCTGGCCGGGGCAGGCTGCGCAGCGTCTCGATATAGCCCGGGTAGATGATCGTATCGCCCGCGTGGTAGAACGTCACCCCGTTCCACTCGATCAGGAAGCCGATCCAGCGATAGCCCTTCTGTTCGTCGTACTCCTTCTCGTAGTGCGCCGACGGCACGACGGTCAGCCGGATGCTCGTGCCGGGCAGGTCGACCGGCTCTAGCGCGGCGGGCGTCATCACACGCTCGCGCGGGACGTCCACTTTGTCGAACAGGTCGAGGCACCAGCCGGTCGTGACAAACGTCGCCTGGGGTGACGCCTTCGCCACCGGGCCGACCGTCAGCGGGTCGAAGTGGTCGGCGTGCTCGTGCGAGATCAGGTAGTAGTCCGCATTGGTGATGTCTTCGGGCTGCATCGGCGGGGGGAAAGCGCGCGTGCCCCGCTCGCCAGCCAGCTCGCGTACGATGTCGCTCAGGCACGGGTCGATGTAAAGCGTGGCATCCGGCCCTTTGATCGCGACGCCCATTTGCCCCAGTCCCCAGATCGCGAGGCTGTTCGGGATAACCGGCAGGTTGTCCATCTGCGTGACGGTGATCATGGGCTGTACCCCTTGATGCGTGAGCGGATCCAGGTGCGCTCCTGCGCGGTGTTGGGCAGGGCGCGGCAATTGGGATAATAGACAATTTGGCGGGCGTTCGCCTATTCTGCGCGGGAACGCTGCGCCGAGTCTTCCTGGCGTATGACCGGCGATTCCCTCACGGCGCGTTGGCAATCAGGCGTTTTCTGCTATGATGGCTGCAAACGAAACCGTTTTGAGGCACGTCGGAGTGGGTATTGTGGGAATGTTGAATGTTCGGATCTTGACCGGTATCGTCGTCCTATTTGCCACGCTCGCCGGGCTGGCTCCGGCGCACGCCGCCCCTGCCGAGCCATCTCCCCCGGTGACGGTCGCCCAGGGGCACCCCGGTTGCGCGGGGATCACCATCAACACGCTGCAAACGCCGGAGTGCGACGCGGTGATGGCGGCTCATCCATATCCCGATGTGTCGCGCATCCCGTACGATCTCGGCGTGATCGCGGGGAAGAACTTCATTTACTTCAAAGCGGACGAAGTGCCGCTCTATGACGGGCCGGACGGCGAAGTGATCGGCACGTTCACTGCCGGGCGCAGCAGCTATGTCAACGTGCTGCGGATGTCCGGTAGCTGGGCGGAGATCCGCCCTGGGCGCTGGGCGTCGCTCAAAAATGCGGTGTTTGCCCAGCCTTCCACGCTGACTGGCGTGCTGATCAACAGCATGGAAATGCCGTTCGCCTGGGCGATCTACGATCATTGCACGTCGCTGACGCCGGGCGGCCCGCGTAACTGTCGTCAGTCTGGCTCGTTCAGGCGCTACGATCTGATGAACATCTACGCCACGGTGCAGGTCGGGGAGTGGGACTGGCACCTCGTCGGGCCGGGGCAGTGGACGGTGCAGACGAACCTGAGCATCGTGCACCCGACGCCGCCTGCCGTCTTCAACTGGCGCTGGATCGGGGTGAGCACGTACGAGCAGAACCTCGTCGCGTATGAGGGCACGCGCCCGGTGATGGCGACGCTGGTTTCGACTGGTGATATGGAAGAGGACTGGAAGCGCACCGATCCCGGCGTGTGGAAGGTCGAGCTATTCTGGGAAGTCGGCCCGATGTCTGGCGCGGCGGGCAGCGACGACTTTTACGCGCTCGACCAGGTGCCGTATCACATGTATTTCAACTGGCGCGAGGCGTTGCACGGCGTCTACTGGCATGACAATTTCGGGTACTACTGGTCGCACGGCTGCGTCAATCTGACCGTCAGCGACGCGAAGTGGCTGTGGGACAACTGGGTGACCCAGGACATGCGCGTTTACGTCTACGACGAGAAGCCGGGCTAGGGCGCGAAGTGGAACCGGCTTATTCCAGCAGGCCCAGGGCGCGCAGCGGCGCGTCGCTCCACACCTGCGCCTCGATGTAGCGGTCCGGGCCAAGCGACCCGTCCGCATTCCAGATCTGCGGCAGCCCGAACCGCGCTATGAGGTCTGGCAGCTCACCGAGCGTGTAGACCTGCCCGCGCCAGGGCTTGCCGTCCGGGTAGCGCATTGCGGGGAATGAGTCGCCATACGTCAGGCTGACGACCGCCGGATCGACGCTCGCCAGCGGCACGCCGAGGCACGCGGGTCGCTCGTACCACGTCAGCATCCAGTCGCACGTGCCCACGATGAAGTAATGTGGCGTGTCCCGCTCGGGACGGCCGCCTTTTGCCACGAACAGCCGCCGGATGCGCTGCTCCAACTCGCGGCGCACGGCTAGATAGTCCGGCGTCCGCTGGCTGGCGAACCCGCGCGCCTCGGCGACGATCTGCGCTTGCAGGCGATCGGCGTCGTCCGGTGGGAGCGCGGTCAGACTGCGGAACGGCCCGCGCGCCGCGTCGTAGTAGTGCGTCAGCACGTCGGGAACCGCCGTTTCCGCCATTCTCCCCCTGATCCTGTACACCCGTTTAGCTAGCGGCGAAGCGTCGCTAGCCTTCTGCGGCTTGCGCCTGCGCCTTCTTCAGATTCCGCACTTCCCACAGCCCTTCGAGCGCCAGGCTGACGAGGCTCACAAGCTGCAGGAAAAGCTGCTCGTCCGCCTCGGTGAAGTCGCCCTCGTACTTGTCGGAAAGCTGGAACAGCCCCCAGTTTTCGCCGTTGCGATCCATGAGCGGCGCGGCGAGCCAGCCACGCATGGGCGGGTGCTTATCGCTTTCCGTGCCGAACGCCTTCCATTCGGGGTGCGCTTCCAT
>CBINGT010000175.1:0-7448 GCA_966250245.1 uncultured Anaerolineae bacterium | reverse complement strand
TTTCGGGCGAACCGGCTGGAAGGTAAGCGAAGTCGGTTATGGCATGTGGGGCATGGGTGAGTGGAAAGGCTCGGACGACGAAGAGTCGCGCCAGTCGCTGCGCCGGGCCGTCGAGCTCGGCTGCAACTTCTTCGACACGGCCTGGGCCTACGGCTCGGGGCACAGCGAGCGGCTGCTCGGCGAGCTGATCCAGCAGACGCCGACCAAGCGCCTCTACGCCGCCACGAAGATCCCGCCCAAAAACCGCAAGTGGCCGTCGCGGCGCGGCTACAAGCTTGAAGACGTCTTCCCGTACGATTACATTGTTGAATACACGAACCGCAGCCTGGAAAACCTGCAGGTAGAGACGATTGACCTGATGCAGTTCCACGTCTGGGAAGACGACTGGGCGCAGCTCGAAGACTGGCAGCGCGCGGTCGAAGACCTCAAGCAGCAGGGGAAAGTGCGTGCGTGGGGCATCAGCGTCAACCGCTGGGAGCCGGAGAACGTCCTCAACACGCTCGAAACCGGGCTCATCGACGCCGTGCAGGTCATTTACAACATCTTCGATCAGGCGCCGGAAGATCGTCTCTTCCCGGCGTGCGAGCGGCTCAACGTCGCAGTGATCGCGCGCGTCCCGTTCGACGAGGGCTCGCTCACCGGCACCCTCACCAAAGACACCACCTGGCCGGAAGGCGACTGGCGCAACACCTACTTCGTGCCCGAAAACCTGCACGCCTCGGTCGAGCGCGCCGACGCGTTGCGCCCGCTGATTCCCGAGGGCATGACCATGGCCGAGATGGCGCTGCGCTTCATCCTCTCGAACCCGGCGGTGACAACCGTCATCCCTGGCATGCGGAAGCTGCGCCATGTGGATGCGAATATCGCCGCCAGCGACGGGCGCGGCCTGCCCGCCGACCTGATCGAGAAGCTGCGTGCGCATCGCTGGGATCGCACGCCGACCGAGTGGTCGCAGTAAGACGAGCCTCGCCGTCAGACCCAAAAAAACCGCTGCCGCCCGAAGCATTTGCGTTCGGCGCGGCAGCGGTTGTTACAGCAAAGACATCAAAGCTTACGCTTCGCTCAGCGTACGGTGGATGTCTTGCGCAGCACGCAGCGCACCGCGAATCGCCGTGCTGACGAGGTCCGGCCCGGTGACGCTATCGCCCGCCGCCCAGACGTTGGGCAGGCTTGTGCGCCCGGTATCGGGATCGGCTTCGATCAGTCCCCAGTCGCGCGTCGCGAGGCCCTCGGTCGTCTCGCCGAGCAGCGGATCGGGCCAGTAGCCGAGCGCGAGGATCGCCGTGTCCGCCTCAACCACGTGCTCGGAGCCCTCAAGGGGAACCGGGCGGCGCCGCCCGCTGGCATCTGGCTCGCCAAGCGTCATCTCGATCAGCTCGATCGCGCGCAGGCGGCCATCTTCGTCGCCAAGGAAGCGGACCGGCGCGGTCAGCCACCGGAACTGCGCGCCTTCTTCGCGCGCGTTGACCCGCTCCGTCTTGCTACCAGGCATCTCCGCCTCAGTGCGGCGATAGGCGCACATCACGTCGAGCGGGAAGCCCTGGGCGTACTGCAACCGCAACGCCGACCGCACGCAGTCCATTGCCGTGTCGCCGCCGCCAAAGACGTACACCCGGCGACCGACGGCCGGCGCACCCTGCGCGCGCAGCGGCTCCGGCTGTAGCTCGGTGGGGACATTCGCGCGGATCAGGAACTCCCCGGCCTGGTACACCCCCACCAAGTCGACGCCTTCCCATTTGGCGGGCACGTCCACGTTCGCGCCGACGCCGACGAAGACCGCGTCATATTGCTCGCACAGCTCCGTCAGCGTGACGTCCTTCCCGACGCGCGTGTTCTGCACAAACGCGATGCCGAGCGCCCGCAACTGCTCTACCTTGCGGATAACACGCTGCTTGTTGAGTTTGAACGCCGGGATGCCGTAAATCAGCAGGCCGCCGGGGTGCGGATTCGCATCGTAGACGGTGACGGCGTGCCCTTCGCGGCGCAGATACTCCGCTGCCGCCAGCCCGGCCGGTCCGCCGCCGACCACCGCAACCCGCTTGCCTGTATCCGGCGCGACCGTCCCCAGCGGGATCCCACCGGTCGCGTACTGTACCTCGATTACGAACTTTTCGAGCTTGCCGATCTGGATCGGTGCGTTGCTGACGCCGCCGCCATGCGTGCACGAGCCTTCGCACAGCCGCTCTTGCGGGCATACGCGGCTGCAGATCTCCGGCATGGGGCTGGTCTGGCGGAAGACGTCCGCCGCTTCGAGAAAGCGTCCCTCTTCGATCAGGCGCAGCGCCGAGGGGATGTCGTTCCCAAGCGGGCAGCCAAGCTGGCACGGCGCCGGGTCGGGACACTGGATGCAGCGCGCCGCCTCTATCCGGGCGACGTCCGCATCAAACACACCATAGATCTCGTCGAAGTGAATGAGGCGCTCAGCCGGATCTTGTTTGACCACCGGCAGAGCAGGCGCATAGGCGCGCGCCTTGCGGTCGATCTCAAGAGAAGCCCAATCACGGCCCATCGGGGAGTCCTTCGGCTAAATGGGCGAATGACTAGCTGCTGATATAACTAAATTGAGTATTATTTCGATGTTACTTCTTCAAGGTAAAACACTTCGCACCCGCGCTTCTAGTGACGGTTGTCGTATCTTCGGGGTGTTATCCGGCAAAGCGCGCGAGAACCCGCAGCGCAGGGCTGCGGGTTCTCGGTGTGACAGATTGTGTGCGGAGCGATCGGCGTTTAGCGCATCGGATCCGCGTTGGGGACCGGCTCGCCCGTCACCATTTCGTAGCTGAGTTGGAGCGCCGCAACAGTGTAGACGAAGTTGTGCGAGGCAGCGCCGCCGCTGGCCGCGAACCGGAGGTTATAAGCCGCGCCCTTCAGCTCGGTGCCCGCGCCCTCCGGGAAGTTGAAGTACGGGCGGCTTGGCAGAACCTCGACGCCTGCGTCCGTCAGCGCAGCAGTCACCAGTTCCATCAGTCCCGCGATCTCCTCGGGCCCGGTCTCGACCACGCCGTCGCCATCGTAGTCACCGGACGCCTCGAACGCGAAGCTCTCGACGCCCGCGTGGCATTCCTGGCAGACCGCGACGTTCTCGGTGCCGTCCGCGCTGACCATCGCGAAGGTGTGCCCGCCGACCGTCGCGTGGCCCTCGGCGCTTTCGTCGCCCGATTCGGCCATGTGGCAGCCGACGCACGTCTGCTCCACGACGAAGCCGTGCGTGCCCGTGGGCAGCACTTCGCCCCAGGTGTACGCACCCGTACCGGCCATCATCTCCGCCGCAGTTGAGTAGTGCGGCAGGGACAGGCTCTCGCCCTCAACCGAGGCGACTGGATCGGTGCGCGCGTTGTGGCAGGTCATGCAGGTTGCGGCCGCGCCTGCGCCGCTGACGTCGGTCCCGTCCGGCAGGATGACCGAGTCAAAGATGCGCAGTTGGCCGGGGTTCGCGGCGTCATGAGGATCGTGGCAGACGGCGCAGGTGATCACCTGATAGTCAGCCCGCCGCTCTTCCTGCGCGACACCCGCCGCCGCGTCGATGAAGCCCAGGCCGCTGTGGCATTGCACGCACGACAGATGATCCTCGCCAATCGGATACCAGAAGGCGCGTGCGGACTTAGCAGCGTGAGCGCTTAGCTCCCACTCCTGCGGGATGCCCTCAAAGTTCTCGTCGGCGTGGCACTGCGCGCACGTCCCGAAGTTCAGCCCCAGGCCGATCATCGGGTTGTCCGGCTCGGCCGCGTTCACATGCAGGTTGCCGGGGCCGTGGCACGCTTCGCACTGGACATTCGCCAGCGCCGCCACCTCGGGGAAGGCGCTCACCATCTCTTCCCAGTTGCCCGATTCGAGGCTCTCGGGGAATGCCCACCCGTGCTCGCGGGCGAGATCGTCAAATCCCCGGTTCTCCGCCCCAGGGCGATTGGTGAAGCCGGTGGTGCTATAGTACAGGTCATCGGGCGCGAACCCTTCGACTTCCCCGTCAATCGCGCGGGTGAAGTACGTCGCGTGAGCCGTCAGCAGCCACGCTTCCGCCTGATCCGCATGGCAGAACGAGCACTGAAGCGACTCCGACTCGACCGGCACGGTGATGCCGTCGCCCACGTAGGTCGTCGCGTTGACCGTCCACGTGTTCGTGCCGCTGTTCCCGGCTTCATCCGTGGCTGTCAGCGAGAGCACGTACTGGCCCTCGACGTCCGTCACGAAGCTCGCAACGGTGCCCGAGGACAGTTCGGCCTGCGAGCCTTCGGGCGCTTCCAGGCTCCACTCAAACGTGAAGCCTTCGACCGCTGGATCGGGCTGCTCGAACTCCTCAAACGGGACGCCTTGCAAGTTCGGGTGGATCGCATAGGGCAGGATGAACGCCTGCACCGGCTCCGTGGCGGGATCTTCCCCGGCGGGCACGGCATAGGCTTCCGCCGCAACCAGCGTTCCCAGCCCGACTGTGTTGGTCGCCGTCGTAATGAGCGGCGTCTCGGGCAAGTCGCCGCCTTCACCGTCGCCCTGCCCGCTGACCGACATCACGCCGGCCGCCAGCAGGAGGAGCAGCATGCCCAGCGCGAAAAGCGGTTTACTTCTCATAATGTGTGTCCCCTCTCTTAAGCGCTCCTATGGAAGAACACTACCGGACAAAACGAAAAAAGAGACTGCGCCTGCCACAGACGCAATCTCCCTTTTCCAAAAACAGAAATGCCGCGGCGCACCCTCCAGCGGAGGGCCGCGACGGCGCCCGCCACGCGCAAAGCGAGGCGGCCGGATCCACGACGCGACCTCGCAGCGCCAGGCAGCAAACAGCACCGGCACGATCGCCAGCGCAGTCACCAGTAAAGCGACCGGCGGCTGAGGTACAGGCGGCGCGCTGAGCGCTGAGTCGTCATCGGGCGCAGGTGCGTCAACCGCAGCCCTGAGCCGGTACGGGTTCGCTTTGTGCTCCAGCGTGCGGACGCGTTGCTCTACTGCGTCGAGGGCTTGCCGCACGTCACGCTGCTCGGCAAGCGAATCCGCCTGGTCCAACGCCTCGGATGCGGCCACAAACTCGTCAACCGCTGCCGTGTATTCTGCGAGATCATCGGTCGAAACGGCCAACAGCCGCGCGCCGATCGACTGCCGCAACGCATTTGTGTGCGCGATTTCGTTTTTTATGTTAGGCTGAATATGAACGCCTGAGATGAGTGGAGACGCCACAGACAATGTGGAGCCTGCCCGCCCCGTTTCGAGGTCCAGCCGAGGGATGTCGGACACAGCAGTGTGACAGGTTACACACGGCGCCGCCCCGGCGAGCACTTGCTGCACACGCAGTCGCTGGCCGCTTATGCCCGCAGACGCGGCATCATCTCCGCTGGCAAGCATTAGCGCCGCCAGCAGAAGCAGAAGGCAACCGGTTCCTGCCAACAGCTTGTGCACCGATACCCCCTACCGTGCCTCTCGTCCTTCACCTGTGTGTGCCGGGTGATACTCAGATTAATCGCAACAATTCACTAAAGTCGCTACTGTGTCATCCGCCGCGTGACATACGTCACTTTTCTAATGTCCGCTTCTTCCTTATTATATGTCAACGTATTTTGCATCAATGTGCGTTGAACTGAGTCGTTGCGCCGAATTATATGCCGAAAGGGCGACTTCAACAAATGAGACGGTTCATTTTGCTGGTCGTCATTATTCTGGGCGTAGGTACCCTGTTCTTCGCGTCTACCGTTTACGCGCAGGATGACCCGGACGAGGAGCCGCGCGAGTATATCGGCTCGCGGCTGTGCCTCGGCTGTCACCGCGAGGTGGGGCCGGGCCACGCCGAGTCGCGCCACGCGCTGACGCTCTCCGCCGCATCGGAAGACGCGATCCTTGGTGATTTTTCGCAGCCTACCGACGCGCTGACCGTTCAGCTCCCTGGCGAAGATGAGCCGCGCCCCGTGACCGTTGACGATATCGCGTATGTGATCGGGACGGGACGCTATGCGCAAGCGTACGCGATCGCGGTCGAGGACGAAGATGCCGAGGACGAGGACGCCGCGACCGGATACGTCGTGCTGCCGTTTGTCTGGGATGCCGTCGGCGGCCAGTGGCAGCCGTACGCGCTAGCCGACGAGTGGCTTGCCGACGCCTACAACTTTGACACGCAATGCGCAGCGTGTCACGTCACTGGCTACGAGGCGGAAAGCGGCACCTGGCTCGAAGACGGCGTGCAATGCGAGACGTGCCACGGCCCCGGCAGCGCGCATCTGCAGGTGGTCCGTTCGCGCGGCGCCGCACCGGAAGAGGTGAGCGCCAGCATCGTGCTCTCGCCCGACTCGGCGATCTGCGGCGCGTGCCACAACCAGGGTGCGTCGGAAGACGGGCACCCGTTCGCGGTTGGTTACACCGCCGGAGCGGACCTGCTCGGCACGGCCGGGTTCGCGCTGGTGCCGCCGGACGATGCAGCGCACTGGTGGCCGAGCGGCCACGCCAGCCAGAAGTATATGCAGTTCAACGAGTGGCTGAACTCGACACACGCCAGCTCGCTTGAGGGCTTGCGCTCCAGCGAGCGTGCGCAGGACGCCTGCATGGTCTGCCACAGCGCAGACGGGGCGCGGGCGCTCGCCGCCGCTGCGGGTGAGGATGGCGAAGCAGCAGCGGGCGTGACGCTTGAGACTGCGGCGTTCGGTGTGGAGTGCGTCAGTTGCCATGTCGTCCACCAGCCTGCCACGGACGAAGACGGCGCGCCGCTGGACTTCCTGCTCTCCGCCGAGCCGTACGCGATGTGCGTCGCCTGCCACGAAGACACCGACGTGACGGGCGTCATCCACGCGCCGGTCAAGGAAATGTACGAGGGCGAAACGCTGATCGAGGGCATCGAGGGCATCCCGTCGGCGCACTTTGTCGCGGCCAACGGCCCCACCTGCACCACCTGCCACATGCCGCGCGTCCCGGTCGACTGGGGCACGCGCGCCAGCCACGCCTTCCATCCGGTTATGCCGGGCGCGGCGCTGGACGCGCAGACGCTGCAAGACTCGTGCTCGATCTGCCACGCGAACCAGGTAGATCCCGCCGGTCTGCAAGCGCTGATCGACGATATCCAGGCAGACACGCAGCGGCGGATCGACGCGGCACGCGCCGCCATCACTGAGGACACCCCCGGCTGGGTGACCGAGGCGCTGCGCTTCGTTGAGGGCGACGGCAGCCTGGGCGTGCACAACTACGTTTACAGTGACGTCCTGCTCGACCGTGTGGAAGAAGAACTTGGTCTAATCGATCAACCGGCCGCCGAAGCAGCGGACGGCCAATAGCGCGGAATTGTGGAACGGACACGACAAGGATTGATTGGCATGAGCCAACCTAAACGCCATCCAGTGCTTTTCTTGCTGGCCGCCTGCCTGGGCGCGGTGCTCCTGGCGCTGGCGGCGGCGCTCCTTCTCGGCCCGACTCCCGCCGCGCTGGCGCAGGACGGCGACGACGAGCCCGAGGAAAGCGCCCAACCAACCGTAAACAATAGC
>CBINGT010000174.1:0-7450 GCA_966250245.1 uncultured Anaerolineae bacterium | reverse complement strand
CCGTAAACGGAGAGGGGAAAAGGGGCCGGGGGTTAAGGGGTGAGGTTTCCCCGGCTCAATCCATCGGCGCGGCGGGGATCAGCGCGATGCCCACCGTTCCCGGACCGCTATGCACGCCCAGCGACGGGGCAAGCTGCGCGACGACCCACTCGATCACTGAATACCGTTCTTCGAGCAGCGCGCGGAACTTCTCCACTTCCTCGCGGGCGGCGACGTGCATCAGCGCGGCGCGGACCGTGCTGCCTTCAGGGATGCGGTTCAGCGCCAGCGCCACAATCCGCTTGTACGCGCCGCTGCGTGAGCGCGCTACACCCAGCGGCGCGGGCATCCCGCCGCGTATCCCGATGATCGGCTTGAGGTTCAGCAGGTCGCCCATCATGCTCGCCACCTTGCCAATCCGCCCGCCGCGCTGTAAGTATTCGAGCGTGTCGTTGGTGAACCCAACAAACGCGCTCTCGGCAACCGTCTTGGCGACGTCCACGACTTCGGCCAGGGTGCATCCCTTCAGCGCGGCGCGCGCCGCCTGGATCACCGCCCAGCCGTGCGCCATCGCGACCTGCGCGGTATCCACCACCTCAATCGGAAAGCCGGGCAGTTCGGTTTCGGCAAGCCGCTTGGCGAGCATGGCAGACTGATACCCCCCGCTGCCCGTACCGGTAATGCTGACGGTCACCGCGCTGTCGCCCCGGCGCGCGGCCTCGCGATAGGCTTCCAGGTATTCTCCCGCGCTCGGATTGGCGGTCGTCGGCCATTCCGGCGCGGTCTTCAACCACTGGTAAAACTCGTCACCCGCCGGGCCCAGGCTGTCGCGCATCGTCCCACGCGCCGTATGCACGTAATAGGGCACGACCTCGATGCCTAGTTCAGCGGCCATCGGCTCTGGCACGCTCGCGCAGCTATCGGTGACAACAATGACCATAACGGTCCCTCCCCTGGTTTCACAGCCTGGTACGCGGCTGCCCTGATGGCCCGAAAAACAGCCATGAGTATAGCGAGAAGTCCGCAATCTTGCTGAAAAACAACGCGGCCCCGCCTGACTTTCGCGCAGATGGATTCGTGCGATAATGAGGCCCGACCGACCACACCACCAGCTACCACACCGGGGGACGCGATGATCGATTCCCTGTTGCAAGACATCCACCATCCGGATCCGCAGGTGCGCGGCGAGGCGATCATCCGCCTGGCGAACCTGCGCGACACCGCCGTGCTGCCCGCGCTGGCGGATGTGCACCGCAACGACCCCGACCCGCGCCTGCGGGAACTGGCGCTTAAAGCCGGGCGCTATGTGCGGCTGAACGCCTCGCCTGCGGACCCGTCGTCCGCCACGGCAGCGTTCATGAGCGCCGCCACGCCCGTCGCCCAGACGCCTGCCAGTGAAGCAGCGGCGGCCGCTGCAGACGCCGAGCAGCGACAGCGTGCGCGCAACCTGCTCGACGCGGCAGCCGGATATCACTACCAGGACCAGCGCGCGCGGGCCATCGAGAGCCTCGGCCGGGCGCTGGACCTCGATCCGGCGCTGGTGAAAGACACCTTTGCGCTCAATCTGGCGCAGGCGGTGACGGACCTTCCGCACGACGAGGCGATTGCGCTGGTGCGCGACCGCGATCGCCGCGCCGCATTCATCGCGGAGATCGGCGGAAAAAAGAAGCTGCCCGCCGCCGCACCTGAAGGTCACGACACCTCAGGCGCGACCTGGGGCAACGTGACGATCGACCTGCTACTCTATGCGCTGATCGCCGCGGTGAGCACCGTCGCGATCTTCTTGCTGACGATGAACTCGCTCATCGATTTGATCGAGACTCTGCCGCCGGCGCCGGGCAGCACGGCGCTCACCACAGAAGAACTTGAACTGCTGACCGATATAAGCCTCGGCGTGCTGATCCCGTTCGCCCTGACCAGCGGCATCTACGCGGTGATCGCCATCCTGAGCCAGGGCGCGGCGATCCACTTCGCCGCGATCATGTTCTTCGGCGGCGCGGCGTCGTTCGTCTACTTCCTGCGGCGCTTCGTCCCGTTCCAGACGGCGGTTATGCTCGTCTACGCGGGAGTGTTCGTTGCGATCAGCCTGTTGCTGTCAGATATCGAGTATCTGATCATGCTCGGCGTTGCCGGGTTCGTCGGCTCGATCATCACCTTCGTGCTGCTGTCGTCGCTGCTCGGCAACGTGTACGGCTTCGGATCGGGTGCGGGCTGCGCCACAATCCTGATCGGCGGGCTGGTGTTGGGCGCGATCTCGTTTGTGGGCACCATGATCCTGTCCGCCCTGCTCGGCGCCCTGCTCAATATCGTGGCGTAGCGCGCTTACGCCTGGGGCTGGGCCGCGCGAAGCTGCTCGATCGCCAGATCGATCCGGCGCAGGGATTCGTCACGCCCCAGAATTTCCATCGTCTCGAACAGCGGCGGCGCGACCTGCTGGGCCGTCGTCGCCGTGCGTAGCGCCCCGAACAACTGCCCCGCCTTCAACCCAAGCTCCTTCGCCAGCGGGCGGAGCGCCGCTTCCTGAGTGGCGGCGTCGAAGCTCGGCAAAGACGCCAGCGCATCCCGCGAGGCTTCCAGCGCGCGGATCGTGCTCGCCGTGTCCATTTTCGGCTGGATGATCTCCTCGGCGGGCGCAGGCGTAAACGTCTTCTCGAAGAAGAACCCGCTCATCGGGATCGCGTCGTTCAGCGTCTTGATGCGCGGCTGAAGCAGCGGCACCACCTTGATCAGCACATCGGTGTTCACCTCGTACCCCGCCTGCTCGAACACCGGCAGCAGAAGCCGCGCCAGCCGGTTCGGGTCCATATCGCGGATGTACACGCCGTTCAGCCAGTCGAGCTTTTCAATCGGGAAGACGCTCGCCGCCGGGTTGACGCGGCTGAGGTCGAATCGCTCGATGGTTTCCTCGACGGTGAACACCTCGCGATCGTCCCCGAAGCTCCACCCAACATTCGTCAGGAAATTGACGATCGCTTCCGGCACGTAGCCCGCTTCCTGAAACTCGTACAGCAACACCGGGATCTTCCGCCCGCTCTCGGTGAAACCCGCGCTGCGCTTGGAGAGCTTGCCCTTACCGCTCGGGTTGAGGATGACCGGCAGATGCGCGATCTGCGGCATCTCCCAGCCGAACGCCTCGTACAGATTGCGGTGCACCGGCGCAGACGAGATCCATTCCTCGGCGCGCAGAATGTGCGAAATCCGCATGAAGTGGTCGTCCACCACGTTCGCGAGGTGGTAGGTCGGAAAGCCGTCCGACTTGAGCAGCACAAGGTCCTGAAGCTGCTTGTTGTCAAACGTGATGTCGCCGCGCAGCAGGTCGTGAACTGTCGTCGTGCCTTCCAGCGGCATCTTGAAGCGGATCACGAACGGCTTGCCTTCCGCCTCGTTGCGGGCGCGCTCTTCCGGCGACAGATTGCGGCAGTGGCGGTCGTAGCCGGGGTCTTCCTTGCGCGCGATCTGCTCTTTCCGCAGGGCTTCGAGCCGCTCCGGCGTGCAATAGCAGCGATACGCCAGATCGTGCTCGACCAGCCAGTTCGCCCACTCCTGATAGAGTTCGGTCCGTTCGGACTGGACGTACGGCCCATACTCTCCGCCGACGTCTGGCCCCTCGTCCCAGTCGATGCCAAGCCAGCGCAGCCCCTCGGTGATCAGTTGAACCGAATCTTCGACGTAGCGCTTCTGGTCGGTGTCTTCGATCCGCAGGATCATCACGCCGCCATGATGCCGGGCGAACAGCCAGTTAAACAGCGCCGTCCGCACCCCGCCGATGTGCAGCGGTCCGGTTGGGCTGGGCGCAAAGCGAACACGAACAGTATCAGGTGCAGTCACAGGAAATTCTCCTTCAATTTGAGCAGTCAGCCGCTAGCGGTTAGCAGTTAGCCATTAAACCTCACCCCTTAACCCCCGGCCCTCCCCTCTCCGTTTACGGAGAGGGGCCAGGGGTGAGGTTTTTCAGTCACTAATTGCCAATCGCTAATCGCTTCTGTACGGCGCGCCGGATGATTATACCAGATGCGCCAGGGAAGATTACCTTTCCGCCCGGCGATCTGGTACACTCGTGCGCCGAAAACGACACCGAAAGCCTCGACACGAAAGAGCATCAGCTATGGCGAGCAGCGAAGAAGACACCCGAACCCGCACAACTGACGGCGACGCCCCGTCCACTGTGAGCGGCCCGAGCAATTTCATCGAAGAGATCATCGAAGAGCATAACCGCACCGGCCGGTTTGGCGGGCGCGTGCATACCCGCTTCCCACCCGAGCCGAACGGCTATCTGCACATCGGCCACGCCAAGGCCGTCATGATTAGCTGGCGCGTCACGCAGAAATACAACGGCAAATTCAACCTGCGCTTTGACGACACCAATCCCACCAAGGAAGAGCAGGAATATATCGACGCGATCATCGAGGACCTGCGCTGGCTTGGCGTGGACTGGGAAGACCGGCTGTTTTACGCTTCGGACTACTTCGGCCAGCTTTACGAGTGGGCGATCCAGCTTATCAAAGATGGCAAGGCGTATGTGGACGACCTCAGCGCCGAAGAGATCCGCGAGTATCGCGGCACGCTCACCGAGCCGGGACGCGAAAGCCCGTATCGCAATCGCTCGGTCGAAGAAAACCTCGACCTGTTCGAGCGCATGAAGCGCGGCGAGTTCCCCGACGGATCGCGCGTGCTGCGGGCAAAGATCGATATGGCGTCGCCGAACATGAACCTGCGCGACCCGGTGATGTACCGCATCCTGCACGAAGAGCATCCGCACACCGGCCGCGAGTGGTGCATCTACCCGATGTACGACTGGGCGCACGGCCAGTCGGACTCGATCGAGGGCATCACCCATTCGCTCTGCTCGCTGGAGTTCGAAGATCACCGGCCGCTGTACGACTGGTTTATCGAACAGCTTGGCATCCACCACCCGCAGCAGATCGAGTTCGCACGCCTCAACCTGACGCACACCGTCATGAGCAAGCGCAAGCTGCGGCGGCTGGTCGAGGAAGGGCACGTTCGCGGCTGGGACGACCCGCGCATGCCGACGCTCTCCGGCTTGCGGCGGCGCGGCTACACGCCCGAAGCGATCCGCGCCTTCACCGACGCGATCGGCGTGTCCAAGAGCAACAGCGTGGTCGAGATCTCGCTGCTGGAGCACTACGTCCGCCAGGACCTGAACCTTCGCGCGCCGCGCGTGATGGGCGTCCTGCGCCCGCTGCGCGTGGTCCTCACGAACTATCCCGAGGGCCAAGTCGAGTACATGGACGCGATCAACAACCCTGAAGATCCGGACGCGGGCACGCGAAAGGTCCCCTTCTCGAAGGTGCTGTACATCGAGCAGGACGACTTCATGGAAGACCCGCCCAAGAAGTTCTTCCGGCTGGCGCCGGGCCGCGAGGTGCGCCTGCGCTATGCCTACTTCATCACCTGCGACGAGGTGATCAAGGACGAGGCGGGGAACATCGTGGAGCTGCGTTGCACCTACGACCCGGCCACGCGCGGCGGCGATGCGCCCGACGGCCGCCGTCCGAAGGCGACCCTGCATTGGGTGTCTGCCGAGCACGCGATCGACGCCGAGGTGCGCCTCTACGATCACCTGTTCAGCGTGCCCAACCCTGACGACCCGGGCGAAGGGAAAGACTTCATGGACGTGCTCAACCCGAACTCGCTTGAGGTCATCACGCACGCCAAGATCGAGCCGAGCGTGCGTGGCGCAGCGCCGGGGACTCGCTACCAGTTCGAGCGCATGGGGTATTTCTGCGTCGATCCCGACTCGACCGACGACGCGCCGGTGTTCAACCGCACCGTCACTCTGCGCGACACCTGGGCCAAGATCCAGCAGAAGGAAGGCGGCGCGTAGCTCGCCACCCAACGCTTTGCACACCACCGGGAGCCGTATCGACGCGGCTCCCGTTTTTTTAAGGTCGCGCCCATCGAAAAATAGCACAGGTTCAAGTATAATCGTGAAGCGTTTAGAACATACGATTGCAGAAAAATGTCCATATACCCATCAAACGGTGCACAACCATTTCTAAAATGGGCCGGCGGCAAAGGTCAGTTGCTTGGCCAGTACGCTCAATATTTCCCTAGAACTTCAAATGGCACCTATTTTGAGCCATTCTTGGGAAGTGGTGCTGTATTCTTTTATCTACATGGAAGTGGCTTATTTAGCCGGTACTATCTTTCCGATACAAATGCTGAACTTATCAACCTGTTTGTTGTAGTTCGAGACAAACACGAAGAACTTCTTGAACAGCTAAAGATCCATAAGGAAAAACATAGCAAGGACTACTATTACAAAGTCCGTGAATTGGATCGCAGCCCGGAATGGAAAAACACTTCAGATGTAGTTCGGGCAGCTCGAATGCTGTACTTAAATAAGACTTGCTTCAATGGATTGTGGCGTGTAAACAGTCAAGGCTATTTCAATGTTCCGATGGGACATTATAAGAACCCCGACATTTATAATCCTGAGCGGATTAGTAAAGCATCGAGGGCTCTTCAGGATGTAGTCATTTCCTGCCAAGGTTTTGAGGCTGTTGTAGAACAGGCAACTGCTGGTGATTTTGTTTATTTCGACCCACCTTATGTTCCACTAAATTCTACGTCCAACTTTACAGAATACTCAGCAGATTCATTCACAGAACAGGATCAAGCACGTCTAGCTTCTGTGTATAGAGAACTAGATAAGCTGGGCTGTCAAGTTATGCTCAGTAATTCGGACACGCCGCTAGTGAAGAAACTTTATCAGGGATTCAACATTATCAAAGTTGATGCGCGTCGAGCCATCAACTCGAAGCCCGGACGCCGCGGCGCAATCAAAGAAGTGCTGATTATGAATTATTCGAAACCACGGCGCCGTAAGTAACATTTGCGGCGCCGTGCGTCTAGGCTATCGAAGTTTGGACTAAAATCTAGAGGTCAAGGCCAAAGAACAATTTGAGCCATTGCTCTACATCATCAAGATCTACGGCTTTACCAGTAGAATAAAGAAAAGAGCGCATATTACTTGAAAAACCTTTCCCAGCAAAAACGATGATACCCGGAATGGGCCAAGCTTCAATATCCTGGACCGTCGCTGGTATTTTTTCCTCTGCTGATCCCCCGCCACCCTGGAATTTGCATTCAATCCCTATCGTTTGGCGAGTAGTTGGGTGCCGCAGAACGACATCAATCTTCCGTTCTGCTCCCCATATGCGTCGCCCAACTTTCACTTGGCGAAACACTTCAAGATTAAGGTTGCGAGCGATTTCCGCTACAACAGTTTCAATTTCCTGTCCGCTTCGAACGGCTGCTGCACGACCAGGCATATCACCCTCTTTTCTTTCATATAGATTAAGGCCGGATTAAGTATCTTAATCCGGCCACATAGTACTTTAAATGTCCAATATGTGCTACTGTACGAGTAATTAAGTGTTTCCAGCCAAAAAGCTCAGGTAATCCTGCCCAAACGTCGGCGCGCCGAACTGCGTGTGCATGATCGCCA
>CBINGT010000173.1:0-7470 GCA_966250245.1 uncultured Anaerolineae bacterium | reverse complement strand
AGGGGAAAAGGGGCTGGGGGTTAAGGGGTGAGGTTTCGCCATTTCACGCACACAAAAACGCCGGGAACCCCACAAGGCTCCCGGCGTTCTGTCGTCGTTCAGTCGCGCAGACTACCAGCCGCGCTGCTCGGTCGCTGCCGTGCGGATCGCGTCGAGCAGGCGCTCCAGCCCGGCGGACACTGACCCGATCGGCAGGTGGAAGCGCACGACCCGCCGCCCTTTCGCCTGCAACGCCTCAAGGTCGCCCTGTGCCTGCGCGCGCTTGAGCTGCATGAAGTCGTACGGCTGGCCGGGGATCGGGATTTCCTCATAGTTCTCGACCGTGATCTGGATGAAAACGCCGATGTTCGGGCCGCCCTTGTGGAGCTGCCCGGTCGAGTGCAGGTAACGCGGCCCGTAGCCGAGCGTGACGGCGCGCATCGTCGCGTGCGCCAGCTCTTGCCGGATCGCTGCCAGCAGCCGGTCGTGGTTCTCGGTAGGCGCCAGGTACGCCATCAGCGCGATATAGTCGCCGGAGCGCGCCTGGCTCATGTGCGCCAGCAGCAGGTTGATCAGGTCGCCATAGTTGAACCCGCGCTGCTCCCCGATGCGCCGCAGCGTCTCGACCGTGCGCGGGTCGGCGTAAAGCTGCAAGCCGTTCTCGTCAAGGACCGGCTTGTCCTGCTTCAACGTGCCGTGCTCTTTGAGGTGTTCGAGGATCGCCTTGGTCTTGGCCTTGCTCTCCCCGACGTTCGGCTGATCGAACGGGTCGATCTGGAGCAAGTGCCCGGCGACGGCCGTCGCGAACTCCCAACGGAAGAACTCGCCGCCGAGATCGTACGGGTCTGCGAGCTTGAGCGTGACGACCGGCCGCCCGGCACGCTTGATCGCGTCCACCTGCTGATCCAGCTCATCCGGCGTATCGTTATCCAGGCGGACGTACACGAAGAAGCGGTCGTCGTCGAAGTCGCGCACGTCGGTCGGGATCATGCCCGCCACCGGCACGATGCCGCGCCCCTCTTTGCCGGTGCTCTCCGCGATCAACTGTTCGACCCACAGGCCGAAGCTCTCAATGCCCGGCGAGGCGAGCAGCGTCAGCTTGTCGGCGCCACGCTGCGCGATCGCGCCCATCGCCGCGCCGAGCCACACCGCCGGGTTTTTCATAGTCGGGATGATCGGGCCGCAGGCGGTCGCCATACGACGCGCGCTCTCAAGCAGCCGCTCGATGTCCAGACCCATCACCACAGCGGGGACCAGCCCGAAGTAGCTCAGCGCGCTGTAGCGCCCGCCGATATCGGGCGGGTTGAGGAAGATGTACTTAAAGCCCTGCTCCCGCGCGGTTTCTTCAAGCGGCGTCCCGGCGTCTGTGACGGCGCAGAACTGAGCGCCCGCCTCGCTGCCGCGCCGCTCTTTGACGAGGTTGTAGAACAGCGAGCAGAGCGAAACCGTCTCGATCGTCGTGCCCGATTTGGACGCGACGATGAACAGCGTGTGGTTCAGGTCGATCGCTTCGGTCGCCAGCCGGATCGCCTGCGGGTCGGTCGTGTCGAGCACCATCAGGTCAGGGAAGCCCTCGATCACGCCGAACGTACGGCGCAGGACCTCGGTCGCCAGGCTGCTGCCGCCCATGCCAAGCAACAGCGCATGCGTGTACCCGTTGGCGCGAACCTCGTCACGCAGCGCAAGCAGCGGCGCGTAGAACTCATCGGGCGCGTTGACGATGTCCAGCCAGCCAAGCCGCTCGCGGATCGCCTGCTGGCGCGCGACTTCGCTCTTCCAGACAGACGCGTCTTTCTCCCAAATGCGCTGCGGGATGCGCTCGCGGTCCAGCGCGGCCAGCGTATCCTCGACGCACGCCTCGAAGCCCGCGATGGCGGCTTCCTGGCGCTCCATGACGCCCATCAGCATCACCTGGCGCTTGCCCTCGACCGCGTCGATCAGGCGGCGGAAGTCGTTGGCGAATGCTTCCACCCCGTCGCTCTGAAGCTGCTGGGTGACCTTGTCCATCTGCACGCCGACGTCCGCCAGATCGCGCATCAGCTTGCGCGCCGCGTCGATGTTCTGGTCGACCGTCCGCGCGACGGTGCCGTGATCGGCGAATGCCTCGATTGTCTGCGGCGGCAGGGTGTTGACGGTATGCGGGCCGATCAGCGCATCGACGTAGTACGTGTCGGGATAGGCCGGGTTCTTGGTGCTGGTGCTCGCCCACAGCGGCCGCTGGACGCGCGCGCCCGCCTCTTTCAACCGCTCGAAGCGCGGGCTGTTGAAGACCTCAAGGAAGTGCGCGTACGCCAGCTTCGCGTTTGCGATGGCGGCCTGCCCCATCAGGCGGCGATGATGCTCGGTCGTCTCGAACTCGCCGCGCATCCGGGCGGACTTGATGTTGCTGTCCAGCAGGTTATCGACCACCGTATCGATCCGGCTGAGGAAGAAACTCGCCACCGACGCGATCTGCGCGACTTCCTTCCCCTCGTCCACGCGGCGTTCTAGCGCGCGCAGATAGCGCTCGACCACCTGCGCGTAGTTCTCGACCGAGAACAGCAGGGTGATGTTGATGTTCAGGCCCGCGTAGAGTGCTTCCTCGATCGCGTCCAGCCCTTCCTGCGTGCCAGGAATTTTGATCATCACGTTCGGGCGGTCGACCGCCGCGAACAGACGCTTCGCCTCGCTGAGCGTGTTCTCCGCGTCGTACGCCAGCAGCGGCGACACTTCCAGGCTGACGTAGCCGTCCTCGCCATCGGTGCGGTCATAGACCGACAGCAAGACGTCCGCCGCCGCCTGAATGTCCGCAATCGCCAGCTTCTCGTAGATGGCGGACGCGTCGAGATCGAGCATCGTCTTAATGAGGTCGTCGTACTGCGTCCCATCCCCGATCGCCTTGGCGAAGATGGTGGGGTTCGACGTCATGCCGACGATGCCGCGCTCGACCCATTCTTGCAGCTTACCAGACCTCATCAGGTCGCGCGTGATGAAGTCCATCCAGATACTCTGGCCGTACTTCTGAATCTCAATCAGTCGGTTATCGCCCATCAAAGCATCCTTTCAAAGCTCCGTGCAATGCATACTTAAATAAAAAGACAATAACAACGTGGCTGGCCGCCACGCTGCGCTTTACTTGTTCATACGTCACCGCAACGTCACTCGCACGGCGCGCCGATTCCCGCGCGCTCGATGGCAAGCACCTTGTTGTGGCGGCGAACGTGGCGCTCCTCGTGCGATTCGAAGCGTGCGCCGACAAACGCGGCGACGATCTCCTGCGCCAGCGCCGAGCCGATTATGCGGCAGCCGAGGCAGAGAACGTTCATATTGTCGTGCTCGACGCCCTGGTGCGCGGAGTAGGTGTCGTGGCACAGCCCGGCGTAGATCCCCGGCACCTTGTTGGCGGCGATGCACGCGCCGACGCCGCTGCCGCACACCACGATCCCGCGCTCTACCTCACCGGCAACCACCGCCCGCGCCACCGCCTCAGCGAAATCGGGATAGTCGACCGCACGCTCGGCGCTGTCCGTGCCCAGGTCCACAACCTCGTGCCCTTGCTCGCGGAGCGTCCGCGCCAGCGTCTCCTTTAGCGGAAACCCGGCGTGATCGGCGGCGATTGCCAGCTTCATACGATGTTCTCCCTCATGTGGGCGGTCGCCCGGTCCTCACTTGTCGAGATTATACCCATATCCGCCGAAATACGCAGAAGCCCCGCACGAGGCGAGGCTTCTGAAAAGTCACTGAGGGTCAGGCGCGATTTAGCCCGGCGCGAGCGTTGCAGTCGGGATGGCAGGAGCGCTATCCTGCCCGCTGGCGGCTGGCATGGTCGGCGCGCCGCTCGGAACGGTATTCGTATCCCCGCCGCTCGGAGCGCTCAGCGGCGCCGTCGGGACGGTCTGGCCCGGCTCGTCGGACACGCAACGGAAACCGATCGAGGGCGTTGGACTGCCCGGTGGAGCAGAGCGGCGGTGCATCGCGCGCAGGAACAGCGGAATGGTGTCCCAGCTTCCGCCGCGCAGCACGCGCTCCGTGCCGGAGATCGGCCCTTGCGGATTCAGCGCGAGGGTCGGATTGGTTGCGATCTCGCTGTAGTAGGTCGGCGAGTACCAGTCCTGCACCCATTCCTCGACGTTCCCCGCCATGTTGAGCACGCCATACGGGCTTTGGCCGTTCGGGTAGCTCGTCACCGGAACAGTACCGGGCGCGGGGTCAATCGACGACATCGCCAGCGAACCGTCATATTCGAAGCCCCAGGGATAATAGCGGTTTTCAGGGCCGCGCGCGGCGTGCTCCCACTCGGCTTCGGTCGGCAGGCGGCGGCCAATCGCGTTGCAATACGCTTCCGCGCCCCACCACGTCACCTGTGTCACCGGATGATCGCTGTAGAACTGCGGGTTCTTGACCGAATATTGCTCGCCGTCGTAGTTGATGTAGCTCGTCTCCGGCTGTTCGACCGAGGTGTTGACACACGGCTGGCCGAGGCAGCCGTCCTTGTGGCTTTCCGGCCCCATCCAGTTCAAGAAAGCCACGTACTGCGCAGTCGTCACCTCGGTTACTTCGATCTGGTACGGGTCAAGCGTAACCTGGTGCGCGGGGGTCGAGTCCTGCGTCCACAGAATGTCGCACTGTTTGTCGTACAGCGCGCACTCGTCGACCGCCTGGCTGGCTTCTTCGGTCGTCGTGCCCATCGTGAAGCTGCCGCCGTTCACCGGCACCAGCCGCGACGCAATCGTCAGCAGCCTCGGGTCAGGGCCGGACGAACTCAGTCCAGGTGTTGGAGACGCCAGCCCGGTAAACGGCGTGCCGACAATGGTGGTGTCTTCCGAAAGGCCAGCCGCGCCCTCGTCCGGCAGCGCCAGCGGAGCGACCGAGTCGCCCTCGCCGCCCTGCGCGGACTGCGCCGACAGCGCGCTCATTGCCCCACCGGTTTCTTCGGTCGCGCTGGCCGCAGGGTCGCCGGTCTGCGAGGATGCACCCTGGCTATCCTGCCCGCCTTGCCCGCTCGCCGGGGGAGTCACACCGCCTGCCCCGCTAGCGTCCTCGGTCGGCAGCGCAACGTCGGTCTGCTGCTCGCCCTGCGTGTCACCGCTCGGCAGCATCGACGGCGTCGGCTGAATGGTCTGATCGGCGCCAAGTTCCCCGGTTCCATCGTCAAGGGTGTCGGCTGTTTCGGGGGTTTCGTCGGTCGCCGGAGCAACGCCGCCCGCGTCGAGCGTAGCTTGCTGGGCGTCGATCGTCGCTTGCTGTGCGGCGAGCGTTTGCTGCAAGCCCGCCTGCATCGCGACCTCAGTCTCGTTGGGCACAATCATCGTCTCCGGCTCGCCTTCCTCCTCAAAGATGGATAGCGAAATTGCGCCGACCGCATACGCGCCGACGCACACCACCATCGCAAGGCCAAGCCCAATGATCATCCCCATCAAGGTCCACTGCCAGCCTGCGTCCCGCGTGCGACGGCGCAGGCTTCCATAGTCATTCATCGCGATAACGCTCCTTACCCTCTCGGTTTCCGGGCCGGTGCCGACCACAGATGCTCCCAATAATACCGTTCCCGTTCTTGTAGACCAAACGCTTAGCCTACGCTTCTTCGCCGCTCATCGCGGGCGCGTCTTCAGGTTCCCCGGCAGAATCGTCACCGGACAGGTTATCCCGCAGACGGCGATAGGTGGCCTGCAAAGTCAACGCATCCGCCACGTGGAACGGAAGCGGCGCTTCAACCGCGACCGTTCCGCGCACGTCGAAATCAATCATCGCCTGCAGTAGCTCGCGATACTTCAGATCGCATTCGTTCAGCGGCAGATGGCAGCGCTCGCCACGCGGACCGTACTCGATCCCCGACATGTGTGCGTGCAAAGTCTCCAGCCCGCGCCGCCCAAGCGCCACCTCGACCTGCCGGAAGACGTCCGCGAATTCTTCGTAACTGTTGACCTTCCCCTCGCGTGCGTGCAGGTGCGCGAAGTCGATGCACGGCAGCACGCCCGGAACGTCACGGCTAAGCTGCAACACCTCGCCCAGCGTGCCGATCATGGCGGGCTTGCCCATCGTCTCGGGGCGCAGGATCACGTCCACGCCTTCCGCGTCGAGGATGGCCCGGATCTCCAGCAACTTCTCCTTCATCCGTTCGTACACAATTTCAGGTGGTTGGTTGTGGTACGAGCCGGGATGGAAGACGATGTCCCGCGCTCCGGCCCGCCAGCCCTTGCGCGCCGCCGCCAGCAACCGCTCGTCGCTTTTCTCCATCAGCTCGGCGGTCTGGCTGTTGAGGTTGATATAATACGGCGCGTGGATGCTCAGGGTGACGTTGTGCAGCGCGGCAGCCGCGGCGATATCGTCGCAGCTTTGATCGGTCACGCGGACGCTACGCACCCAGGCGATTTCGAGGTGCTGCAACCCCAGCAGACGGATGTGCTCAATCGCGGCGGTCGTGCCGCTGACCGGCGTGGTCTGCGGGCTGCCGACAGTGCCAAAACGGATCGGATCCGGGCTTGAGGAAGCCATACCGTATCATGTCCTTTCGTCGTGTTGTGCTGATAGTGTGTGCGAGCGTGCCGCCTTGCTTCGGGAGCGCCCGATGACGGTCATCGAACCCACTCAACGGCGCGAGCGGGATCTCCTGCTGGCGTTCGCCGCGTTTGCGGTCGCCGTGCTGCTCTGGCAGATCGACGGCCTCTCCCTGCTGACGTACCCGCTGCGCCTGTTCGTCACCGCGATCCACGAGCTGGGTCACGGGCTGGCGGCCATTTTGACGGGCGGCTCGTTCCTGCACTTTGAGGTCGGCCGCTACGGCGCGGGCCTGGCGTATACGCGCGGCGGCTCGCCGTTCATCATTTTGCAGGCAGGCTATCTGGGAACCGCGCTGTTCGGCGCCGGGCTGCTGTTGCTCACCCACGCGACGCGACGCCCTGGCCCGATTGCCATCGCGCTGGGCGGGCTGCTTGCGCTGCTCAGCGTGCTGTTCTCCGGACTGCGCCCCGCCGACCTCTCGGCGCTCGAGATCGTGCTGACCGGCGGCGTGTTTGTCGCCGGGGCCACGCTGATTGTAACACGGGAGTCGGGGGCTGGACGGGCAATCGGCGTGGGATTGCTGGCGCTCGGCGCGCTGTTGCTGCTAACCTTCGCGGGCACGGAAAATAGCCTGCGGACGCTCGGCGTGGGCGTGCTGAGCGGGCTGGCGCTGATCCTGCTTGGCTGGCGCGGGCAGCGGGATGTCGTGCTGGTGGTGCTGTATTTCCTGGCGTTTCTGACCGGCCTGCAAGCGCTGACCGACGCCTGGACGCTGCTGAAAATCGTCTCCGCGCCCGGTCTGATGCCGGTGAACGACGCGCAGTTGATGGCGAACGCGTACGGCGGCTCGGCGGAGCTGTGGGCGGTGGTGTGGATCGCGCTCGACGTGCTGATCTTCGGCAGCGCGATTTATCTGGCGTTCATTCGCAAGCGTGGCAGCAGTTAGCGGTTAGCCGTTAGCTGAGAAAGACAGCAATCAGGAACAAAGCGGGCGGAGCAAGCTCCGCCCCT
>CBINGT010000172.1:0-7480 GCA_966250245.1 uncultured Anaerolineae bacterium | reverse complement strand
GAAGCCGCCCACGATCGGCGCCTGCTCCGCATTCTGCGGATCGACGAACGCCGCCCCCAGGTCCGCGATGCTGTCTTCAGGCACGGGCGGCGGATCCGTCTCGGTAAACGACGCGCCCCAGCCTTCGACGCCCAGCTCGTCCATCAGCGGCGTGACGATCGACGCCAGCAGCGCGAACAGCACCACCGCCACCACCAGCGCCGCGATCCACTGATTGTTGGATGGGCGCGTAGCAGTCACCTGCGGCGTGAGCATGATCGCGAAGATGATCAGGATCGCGATCGCGCCGATATACACGACCACCTGAATACCGGCCAGGAACGGCGCGGTCAGCAGCGCGAACAGCCCCGCCACGCCGAACAGGCTCAGCATCAGGAACAGCGCGCCGTGAAACAGGTTCCGCGTGGTGACGACCAGCAGACCGCCCCCCAGCGTGATCAGGCTAAAGAGCAGGAAAACCAGCGATTCGACCGTTAACTCCACGCGGACCTCCTACCTGCCAGCGCCCGCTGGCGCGACGTCGCTCACCGGCTCGGCGCCCAGTTCGAGCGCGCGCTGCTTCGCCTCGATACGCTCTCGCTCGCGCCGTCCCTGCTCGCGCAGCACCGCGCCCACGCCCAGGATCATCAGGATGTTCACCACCAGCAGCACCAGCGACGGGCCAATCGCCTCGCTGAAGCTGTCGATCGAGTCGGTGCCCGGATAGATCTTCCACACCAGCGCCACGACGACCAGATTCAACAGGCTCAGCGGAACCAGGAACTTCCAGCCGAGATCGAGCATCTGGTCCACGCGCACGCGCGGCACCGTCATGCGGATCCACAGCACGATGAAGTAGCCGATGAAGCTCTTGAGGAACAGGTAAACCGCGCCAAGCGCCGGAAGATCGTCTACAAACGGGCCGCGCCAGCCGCCCAGGAAGAACACCGCCATCGTCAGGCCGACCGTGTACGCGTGCAGAAACTCGCCCACGTAAAACAGCCCGAACTTAAAGCCGGAATATTCGACCTGATAGCCCGCGACCAGCTCCGACTCGGCTTCGAGAATGTCGAAGGGCGCGCGCCCCAGCTCTGCCATGCTGGCGATGATGAAGATCAGCACCGTCAGCGGCGCGGCGAGAGCGTACATGACGTGCTGCTCGCGGACGATGCCTTGCAGGCTCATCGACCCGGCCAGTACGACTGGAACCAGCAGCGCCAGCACGGTCGGGACTTCGTAGCTGATCAACTGCGCGACCGCGCGGAACGCCCCGAGCAGCGCAAACTTGTTGTTGCTGCCCCATCCGGCCATCAGGATCGCGATCGCGCTGATCGCCCCGGCGGCGATCACGTACACCACGCCGACGCTCAGGTCCACGCCGACCAGAGTCGGCGTCCACGGAATGACGACCCACAGCATCAGCACCGCCATCACCGACAGCAGCGGGGCGATGTTAAAGACCCAGCGGTCGACGCCGCGATGCATGATGTCTTCTTTCAAAATAATCTTGATGGCGTCGGCGAACGACTGCACCAGCCCGAACGGCCCGGCGCGGTTCGGCCCGACGCGGTCTTGAAAGCGCGCGGCGACCTTGCGCTCGATCCAGATCAGGAAGATCGTCCAGACCAGCCCGATCGTCGCCAGCGCAAACACGCCGAGCGTCTTGGCGATCAGCACCGCCAGCCCGCGCGACAGGCCAAGATCAATCAGGAAATCGGTCATGCGATGTCTCCAGCAAGCACCGTCTCAACACGTGAAAAGCCGGTAGATGTCCTTGACTCTACCGGCTTGAACCGGTTAGCTCGCCCACGTCAGGGCGCGTTTGCGCCAGGTGTAGAGGAGCGCCACAATCAGCAGCACAATAAAGACAATCACCTCAAACAGCGCGAACAGGCCCAGCTTGTTGTACGCCAGCGCCCATGGGAACAAAAACACCACTTCCACATCAAACAACAGGAACACCAGCGCATAAATGTAGTACTGCGCGCGAAACTGAACCCACGTATCCCCAATAGTTTCAATACCGCACTCGTAGGGCTGTTGCTTGATGGGGTTGGGCCGCTTGGGAGCAAGAAATTTCGCGAGGAAGATCGGCGTCGCGGGAAGCAGCCAGGCAAGCGCCAGGAACAGCCCGACGAAAACCCATTCATTTACCGTCATGAGTCGTACATCCTCCAGCAGGGCCTGGACGGTCAGCGCTTAACAATCAGTTTTATGCGCTTGCGATTAGCGACAGCCGAAACAACAGCCCGAGCGCTGCCCCTCGCTCGACCTTTGCGAATGGCTCACAGCTAACCGCTTGTGACAACAGGCGACTAGTATAACTACCGCCCAGCAGGCGGGCAAAGCCTTTTGCGCGCGTCACCGTGAGGCACCATTCTATCATTCGAATGCCTCGAACACAAAACCACCAGGGTGGAGTGCGCTATAATCACCGCGAAGTTGTGAGGTGTGGCACCCATCCAGAGTGACGAAGCGCATGGCCTATCAAGTCGTCTCCCCTTCTGCCGCCGACTGGGACGCCTTTGTCGAGGCGCACCCGCGCGCGCACCTGCTTCAAACCAGCGACTGGGGCGCGCTGAAAACGGCGTTCGGCTGGCAGGCTGAGCGCATCGCCCTGGCCCGCGAGGACGGGTCGCTCGCCGCCGGAGTGCAGGTGCTCTACCGGCCGCTGCCGCTTGGGCTGGGGCGGCTGGCGTACGCGCCGTTCGGCCCGCTGGTCGATTGGACGGACGACGAGCAGGTTCGCGCCATGACCGCCGCCATCGATCGCGCCGCCAAACGCCGCCGCGCCGCGCTGCTGAAGATCGAGCCGGGGTATGGGCTGGACGGTGTGGATTTCACCCGCTGGGGCTATCGCCTCAGCCCGCAGACGGTCCAGCCGCCGCGCTCGTATCTGGTGGACCTGTCCGCCGACAACGAGACGATCCTGGCGCGGATGAACCAGGGCACGCGCCGCAACATCCGCAAGAGCGAGCGCTTCGAGGTGGCGATCCGCGAGGGCACGCGCGCGGACGTCGCCAGCTTCAACGCGCTGATGCAGGCAACGGGCGAGCGCGACGCGTTCGGCGTGCACGTGCCCAGCTACTACGAGCGCGCGTATGATCTGTTTGTCCCCCAGGGGCGCGCGGCGCTGCTACTCGGTAGCCACGCCGGGCAAGACCTCGCGGGCGTGATGGTCTTCGCGCTGGCCGATCAGGCGTGGTACCTCTACGGCGCCTCGTCCGACCACGAGCGGCAGCGCATGGCGTCGTATGGCGTGCAGTGGGCGGGCATGCAGTGGGCGAAGGCGCGCGGCGCGCGATGCTACGATATGGTCGGCGTGCCGGATGCCGACGTCGAAACGCTCGAAGCGCAGTTCGCCGAGCGCAGCGACGGGCTGTGGGGCGTCTACCGCTTCAAGCGAGGCTGGGGCGGAACAGTCGTGCGCAGCGCGGGCGCGTGGGACCGTGTCTACAACCGGCTGATATACGCTCTCTATCGCTTCGCGGTGGCGCGCGCCGGGTGAGACGCGCCGCCCAGGATAGAAGGGAGGGATCATGGCCGTCGTCCGCATCACCTCGGAACATCCCCTCTGGCTGGCGTTCGTCATGCACCTGGGCAAACACGAAACGGCGCGCTTCGTGCTGCAAGAAGACGGCTCCCCTCAGCCCGGCATGCAATATCTCGCCGCCGCCATCGGGGATCGCATCGTCGGCAACCTGTGCCTGCGCCACCAGCCGATCGCCATCCCGCCCGCCGATCCTGACGGCGAGCCCACACCGTTGATTGGTCCGAACGGGCAGCCGTTCACCGAGTTATTTGTGTGTGAGTTCGCGGTCGATCAGGAGTATCGCCGCCAGGGGCACGGGCGCGAGCTTCAGCTTGCGGGGATGGCGCTGGCGCGCGAGCTGGGCTGCTATCAAATGCGCTCGTGGTCGTCGCTCGACAAAGAGGCAAATTACGCCCTGAAAATGAGCCTCGGATTCGCGCTACATCCCGCCGTCCAGACGCTCTCGACCGGCGAGAAGCTCCGGGGTGCGTACTTCGTCATGCGCGTGTAGCGAAACGCAGCCATAAAGCAGCAAAAAGGAGCCAGAAGCAGCTAAGTATTCTTTCTGGCAGCGGGCGCAGCAAGCTGTGCCCCTACGAAAAACGCCTCTGATACTGCCCTTAAATGTGCCTGACACGCTCTAAGAATTAGTGACACACCGGCCTCTCGCTCTTTGCTGTCTCTAGCTGTTCTCCGCTATTCCCTGGTACGATAGGGCCGCGAACGCCTACGGCTTTTTTGCTGGGCCGGGCTGCCCACACGTGAGGGGGAGTTTATGCTCACAGTTCGCGCCATCACCGCGCGCGACAAATGGAACGCCACGCTGGAGCGCCTTCCGGCGGCGCACGTGCTCCAGACCTGGGAATGGGGCGCATTCAAACAGGTCGAAACCGGCTGGACCCCCGAACGCCTGCTGTTCCTCGACGGGGAGCAGCCGGTCGGCGCGGCTTCGCTGCTTACCCGCCGCGCCGGTCCCTTGAGCGTGATGTACGTCCCCAAAGGGCCCGCGCTCGACTATGCGAACTCCGCCCACGTTGCCGCCGTGCTCGATCACCTGCAAACGCTCGCCCGTCAGCGCCGCGCCCTGTGGCTGAAGATCGATCCGGACGTCATCGCAGGGACCGGCATCCCCGGCGGCAGCGATCCCGCGCGCCCGCCCCACGACGACCCGACCGGCCAGCAGGTGATCGCTACGCTACGCGCGCGAGGTTGGCGCTTCAGCGCGTCGCAGGTCCAGTTCCGCAACACGGTCACGCTCGACCTGACGCAGAGCGAAGACGATCTGCTGGCGGACATGAGCCAGGGCACGCGCCGCAAAATCCGCCAGGCGACCAAGCACGGCGTCAGCGTGCGACCCGCGTCCGGAGAGGCGGACCTCACGACGCTCTACCGGCT
Organism: uncultured Anaerolineae bacterium; assembly: GCA_966250245.1. Taxonomy (GTDB): domain Bacteria; phylum Chloroflexota; class Anaerolineae; order Aggregatilineales; family Aggregatilineaceae; genus DYGX01. The sequence continues at coordinate 2,574 of CBINGT010000172.1, read as the reverse complement.
CTACCAGATCACCGGCGCGCGCCAGGGCTTTCTGATCCGCCCGCTGGACTACTACCGCGAGGCGTGGGCGCGCTTCATCGAGGCCGGACGGGCACAGGCGTTCCTGGCGGAGTGGGAAGGCACGCCACTGGCCGGACTGGTCCTGTTCCACTTCGGCCCGAAGGCGTGGTACTTCTACGGCATGAGCAGCAATGAGGAGCGCCAGCGCATGCCGACCTACCTGCTTCAGTGGGAAGCGATCCGCTGGGCGAAAGCGCGCGGCTATCCGACCTACGACTTCTGGGGCGCGCCGGACACGTTCAGCGAAGACGATCCGATGTGGGGCGTTTACCGCTTCAAAGACGGCTTCGGCGGGACGGTCGTGCGGCACATCGGCGCGTGGGACTACGTGCCGAACGCCGCGCTCTATGCCCTCTACGAGCGGGTGATGCCGCGCGTTCTCAGCGCGATGAAGCGGCTCGCCCGGCGCGGCACGTAACGCGCAACCGTGCCACCTCGCTCCACGTATAGGGAAGTGAGAGCAGATCGCCGCGCTTATCCTATCAGACACGCGGCGCGAGAGGAGATGGTACCGGTATGAGCTTGATGCGCGCGATTGTGTGCTTACTGTTTCCGCCGCTGGCCGTGATCGATCGCGGCTGCGGAACCGTCCTGATCGTCACCGCGCTGACGATCGCCGGATGGGTGCCGGGCGTGATCGCGGCGCTCGTCCTCAACTACATGGCGGAGAACTAGCGCAAGAACAGCAAAAAAACAGCAGAAGAACAGCAAAAAACAGCAAGAGCAGCCAATTGCTCCCGCTGCTTCTAAACCTCACCCCTGGCCCCTCTCCGTAAACGGAGAGGGGAAAAGAGGCCGGGTGTTAAGGGGTGAGGTTTCCTGCTATTCCTGGCTACACCGGATGATGCATCCGCACCGCATTCCGATAGACGAACACCAGCGGCGCCTGCTGGATCATGGCGGTCTGAAGCTCAAACAGCGGAAAGATCGCCACGTCTGTCATCCCGATAAAGTACGACTTTCCGGCCACGATAAAGTCGTGGATCTGGTCTTCGGTGCCCAGGTGCACCTTCCCCTGAAGCACGTAGTCAGACGTGTAAAGCGCCAGCGCCTCGACGCGCGGCATCAGCCCCGTCTCTTCCTGGCTGAACATCTGCTCAAACGCGATCATGTGACACTGGTCTTTGCGGACGTAGAGCTCAGGCAATAACATGCTCGTCGCCGGATTGCCGCGCTGCAACCCCAACACGGACGCCTGATGCAGCGTCAGAACCGGCTTCAGCTCGTCGTTCAGGAAGGTCTGCATCATGCCAATGCTGTGCAGCGTGCAGCGCACTTGAAACCCCGACAGCAAGACGGTCGCTGGATTCTGCTTGGTGAGCGAGCTCTGATCGAAGATCCCCATTGCGGTCCACTCCTTCGCGCGCCCGCTTAACGGCGCATACGCCCTTCATTGTAGTCGAATTGGCGCGCAGGGCTATTGCCGCCCGGTGCCGCGCGTTGGGCGGCGCGCAGCCGATCGCTATAATGAACATAGAGTCACACGTTACCTGAACTCCGATCGCACGGGACACCCACTTATGCCGCGACCCAAGAGCCGCCCGTTCGGCGTCACCGTGATCGCCCTGCTTCTGCTGGTCAACGGTCTGTTCGCGCTTGCGCAGGGAAGCTCCCGCCTGGTAGAGCTCTACCAGGAGCGCGCCGGGCTGACCGGGCCGGACGTTCTCGAGGATCTTTCCGACGCCACCGAGGACTGGACCGCGCGCGACTGGCTGACGGTCCCGTTCACGATCTCCGGCATCGTTCTGGCGTGGGGCATGCTGACGCTGCATCCGCGCGCCTGGCTGGCGACAATGGCGCTTCAGGCAATCTTTCTGGCGAGCCACCTCTACGACTATTTCAACGGGGAGCCGCGAACAATCGATCTGGTGATCACTCTTGCCACCGTCTTCTACCTGAATCTGAGCGACGTGCAGCTTGCGTTTCGCGGCACGACGCCCAACACCGCCAGGAAATCGACCTCTCCATGAGCGAGCAGCCTCCCGACGACCTCACCCTGCTGCGCCAGTACGAGCCAGTGCTCCGCCACACCAACGGGGAGCATTTCTTCCCAATGCGCGTCGATCGCTACGTGGAGCGCTGCGCGCTATGGTTCCGCCCGGCGGACGGCCCCGCCGTCGAGCTAATCCCCTCGGGCGGGCTGGAGATCGACCGGCTCGGCCTGCCGCTGCCGTATGAGGACACGCCCGGCATCCACTTTCTGCAATTCGCCAAGCCGCTGACCGGGCGCGCGCTCCAACGCGTGATCAACCGGCGGGGAAGGCCGCGCTTTCGCGGGCGCGGGCGGCTGGCGCGTGTGGGGCTGGTGGCGCGGCTGGTAGACGCGTTCTTCACCGTCTCGTTGTGGCTGCGGGGGACCGTCCCCGGCGGCACAGCCGCCGCCGCCGAAGAAGCGTATGTCGAGATGCAGGCGGAGCGCGAGTCGTACACCTACTATGGCCGCGTGCTGCGCCAGGACGGCTACGTCATCCTGCACTACCTGTTTTTCTAGTGCATGAACGACTGGCGCTCGTC
>CBINGT010000171.1:0-7519 GCA_966250245.1 uncultured Anaerolineae bacterium | reverse complement strand
TGATCAAGGGCCTGCTGGCGGGCGCGAGCGCGGTGCAGATTGCGTCGGCGCTGTTCCGCAACGGCCTGCCTTACCTCTCCACCTTGCAGCTTGAGATCGAAAGCTGGATGGAAGAGAACGGCTACGACACGATTGACGAGTTCCGTGGGACGGTCAGCCAGAAGCACGTGACCGACCTGTTCGGCTTCGAGCGCGCGCAGTACATGGACCTGCTGCTCGCGCAGGAGTAAGCCGCAGAACGCGGAAACATTCGCACGAAAAAGGGGCGGCCCTAAGCGGAGTCGCCCCTTTTTTGTCTGTTGTGGCCGGTTCGCTACGGCTCGAACATGCCGCGAATGGTGTCCCCATCGATCGGGCGCAGGCGGCGCAGCGCGAGAATTTCCTCGACGTGCTCGACGCGGCTCATGCCGACCAGCGCGCTCGCCACACCGGGCGTCGAGCGGACGAACTGCACGGCTTTTTGCGCGTCGGTTTGCGCGCCGGGGAAGTAGGGCGACAGGTCCGCCATAAAGGGCGTCGCGAGTAGCCCCTGCTTCAGCGTCGCGCTGACCATGACAGTCAGCCCCAACTGCTGCGCTGCCTCGATCGGGCTGAAGAACTCCTGCCCGACCTGCTGGTTTTGCAGCGCGAAGGCTTCGGTCATCACCAGGTTGTAGGGCATCTGGACGTAGCGGAAGTGGTTTTCGTCGCCCGCGACCTGGTAGGCGAGGTCCATCATCTCGGTCAGCGAGACGTAATCCGGCGTGGCGGGCGGGCTGCGATAGGCGGTCCACGTCGCAGTGCCATACGCCATGATCGCGCCATTGGCGACCGCTGCTTCCAGACACTCGAACGCGTCGAGCATCCGGCGGCGGAACGTCTCGTGCGTGTTGCTGATGCGCTGCGTCTCGGGATTGTGCAGGTAGTAAATGTCGATCGTCTCGACGCCGAGGTTTTCGCAGCTTTGATCGATCATCGCGTCGAGGAAGTCCGGCGCGAGGCAATGCTGGTATGTTGCGGCGAACTCGTTAGCGTGCGCCAGCCCCGGCTCGATGTAGTGCTCGTACACCCATCGGCGCGGATCGGGGGGCAGCCCGCCGTCAAACGGGACAAACCCGCCCTTCGTGGCGACGATCACCTCGTCGCGCTGCACATCCCCGCGCTTGATCGCGTCGCGTAGGGCGCGGCCGAGCAGCCGCTCGCTACGCTGGAAGCGATAATTCACCGCCGTGTCGAAATGGTTGCAGCCAAGCGCCAACGCCCGCTCGATGGCCTGCTGATAGCGCTCGTCTACCTCATCGCTCGGTTCGCCGAGATACGTCCCCAGGCCGATTGACGACACCGTCAGCCCGTCTACCGTCAGGCGAAAGTGACCCGGAACGGCCTCTCCCTCAAAGCGCGCCGCATAAGCGGCGGTCGCTTCCGGTGTGGCGCACCCGCGCAGCGTCATGTCCCCTGCTCAGCCTCGTATGCTAAATAGCGCGCCGCGTCGGACGCCAGCCAGTCCGCCAGCGACTGAGCGCGCGCGTCTTTGTCGGACAGGATCGGCTTGTCGACCGGCCACTCGATCCCGATTTCGGGATCGTCCCACCGCACGCTGACCTCGGTCGCCGGGTTGTAGGTCGCGCTGCAAAGGTAGTGCAACTCTGCCTCGTCGGACAGCACGCAGAATCCGCGCGCGAAACCGGCCGGAGCGTAGACCTGCCGCTTGTTCTCAGCGGACAACTCGCAGCCGAACCACTGGCCGAGCGTGGGGGATCCCTTGCGGATGTCCACCGCGACCGCAAACACGCGTCCGGTCACGACGCGCATCAGCTTCGCCATCGGCGGGTCGTATTGGAAGTGCAGCCCGCGAATCACGCCGCGCACCGAGCACGACTGGTTGTGCTGCACGAATTCGTCGGGGATGCCGAGCGCGGTGAAGCTGTCGCGCCGGTAGGCTTCGATAAACCAGCCCCGGTGATCGGGGAACACCTGCGGCACGATGACCTTCACCGCGCCATCAAAATGCTCGCTTTCGATGTGGAACGGCACGTTATCCCGTCCTTACCTGCGTTTCTGCCTGAATAGCTCGTCCGGTAATGCGTCGATTTGCGGTCATTATAGCGCACTTCCGCGCCAAGCCAGAGACAGCAGGAGCCATAAGAAGCGGCTCTACGCAGCCAGAAGACGCCGAACAAAAAAGCAGCGGTGCATGTGTTGCCCGCTGCTTTTCGCTGGCGTAAAGACTTGCTTGGTTCTCTTAGCCTAAGCCCTCTCTCGAAGCGAAGCGCATGGGGAGAGGGACTTAGCGGACGGAGCAAGCTCCGCCCCTACAAGCGCACGGTCTTTTCCCCTCGCCCCGCGACGCAGGCGCAGAGGGAGAGGGGCAGGGGTGAGGGGAAAGTGTATCGTCGCTAGAACGTCACCTTGTACTCGTCGGGAACCGGATCCGCGCCGTCCCACACGACGCGGCGGAAGTGGTTGGGATCGGTGTTGCCCTCGGAGTTGACGAGCAGCACTTGCGAGTCTTGGTTGAGGTCCAGCCGCTCGCGCAGCTCGGCGAGTTCTGGCAGTTCCATGATGAACGTCAGCGCGCCGAGCGTCACGGCGCCCGATTCGCCAGAGACGATCAGCGGATCGCCCCGCAGGGGCATGCCGTAGACGCGCATCCCTTTCGCCGCGACGTAGTCTGGGCACTTGATGAACACGTCGACGCAGTCGCGCAGCACGTCCCACGCCAGCGGGCTTGGCTCGCCGCACGCCAGCCCGGCCATGATCGTGTTCAGGTCGCCGGGGAACGCGTGGGGTTTGCCGTCCGCCGCCTCGATCGACTGGTACAGGCATGCCGCCAGATCCGGCTCGACGACGACGGCATACGGATCGTCCGCGCCAAACAGGGCGTTGTAGAAGCCGATCCCCGACGCGGCCAGCGCGCCGACGCCCGCCTGCATAAAGAGGTGCGTTGGCTTGACGATCCCCTGCGCGGCAAGCTGCTCCTGCGCTTCGGAGAACATCGTCGTGTAGCCTTGCATCACCCAACGGGGAACGTCAACATAGCCTTCCCAGGACGTGTCGGAGACGACCACCCAGCCGTTCCGCTGCGCGTCTTCGTTGACCTGGCGCACTGCGTCGTCGTACGTGCCATCGACCACCACCACCTGCGCGCCGTTGCTCTCGATGGCCCGGATGCGCGCCTGGCTGGTGAACTTGTGCACGTAGATCACCGCGCGGAAGCCCATCGCCTTCGCTGACCACGCCACGCCGCGCCCGTGATTCCCATCGGTGGCGCTGGCGAAGGTGATGTCGCCCACTTTTTGCTTGAACTCAGGAGAAGTTAGCTCGCTGAAGGGGATTTCGTCGTGCTCGTTCAAGCCGAGCATCTGCTTCAAGGTGCGATAAATCGCGTACGATCCGCCCAGCACCTTGAACGAACTGAGCGCCAGCCGCGACGACTCGTCCTTCACCCAGATGCCGCCAAGTCCAAGCATGTGCGCCAGATTGGGCAGGCTCTTGAGCGGGCTTATACGATAGCCGGGGATCTGCTGGTGGAAGCTGCGGGTCAGACGAGGGGTGCCCGGCGGAAAAAGCGCCGCGACTGCCGGGCTGCTGCCCATGCTGCGCGCGCGATCGTTGACGATCCACGTGATGGGGAAGTTGCTGGTCAAGGGTCAGGCTTCGCTTTCTTATACTCGGACAACGATAGGAACGTAGGCAGCCGCAGGCGATAGACTTACCGGCGGAACAGGTTGGTCAGCACGAACCAGACATTAGCCGGGCGCTCTGCCAGCCGCCGCATGTAGTAGGGATACCACTGGGTTCCATAGGGCACGTACACTACGACCTGAAATCCGTCGTCGCGTAGCTGCTCCTGAAGCTTCGGGCGGATGCCGTACAGCATCTGGAACTCGAACGCATTGTACGGGATCTCGTTCCGCTTGATGATGTCGCGCGCCGCCGCGATCATCTTCTCGTCGTGCGTCGCGATGCCGAGGTACGCGCCCGCTGCCCGCGCCTCTTCGCTAAGGTACAGCTCCATCAGGTGCACGTAGTTCGCGTCCACATCCGACTTGTCAGGGAAGGCGTGCTCTGGTGGCTCTTTGTACGCGCCTTTGCACAGGCGGACGAACGCGCCTTCGGCGGCCAGCGCGCGGAGATCCGCCTCGCTGCGGTAAAGGTACGCCTGGATCACGATGCCGACGTTGTCATAGTCCTGGCGGAGCGTGCGGAACACGCGCAGCGTTGCGTCGGTGTAGGCCGTGCTTTCCATGTCGATCGTGACGTGCCCGCCGGTTTCGCGCGCTTTGTCGAGAATGCAGCGCATGTTCTCAATGCAGAACGCCTCGTTGATGTCCAGCCCAAGCTGCGTCAGCTTGAGCGAGACGGTGGCGCGCACGCCGCTGTCGCGGATCGCCTCGAGCATCCGGAGATAGCTGTTTAGCGCTGCGCGGGCTCCGGCTTCGTCGGTGACGCTCTCGCCAAGCTCGTCCAGCGTGACGCCAATGCCGCGATCGTTCAGCCGCTTGACGGCAACCAATGCTTCTTCGAGCGTATCCCCAGCGATAAAGCGATAGGCTGTGCGCCGGGCGAACCCCAGACGCATGATCAGTTTTTTCGCCCACTCGGCGGAGGCCAAATATAAGAAGAGAGAGCGTAACATGGGGGAAAATCCTTTTCTCTTTGCTAATCGGGGAGCGTTCCTGGCTCCCCACGACATTAATTGTATGCCAGCGTTCCGCCGCTCCCCACTATAGAATTGCAGGCGCGATGACCGTCATGGGTCACTTCTTGCGGCCCAGGGCGAGGCGGATTTCGCGCACTCAGTCGGGCGCGGCGTCGGGCGTAACGTCCGGCGTGGCACCGGATAGCTCGTCAGAGGTGGCGACCGGCCCCTCGCGCGAGTAGCCGGGGCCGACGATCGCAACGGTATACGCCGCTCCGCGCTCCTCAACCTGGGTCGCGCCGTTGGTTTCGCGCGCGCTCTGCCAGATCTCGGCGGCGAGCTCGCCTTCCAGCCAGCGCGCCTGACCGCTTTCGGCCAGCTCTCTCAGCGAAAACGGGGCGTTTCGCGGCCAGGGCCAGCTTGGGCGCGAGATATCGAGCGTTATCGGGTAGGCGCTCACCCATCCGGCGGACGGCATGACCAGCACCGGCGTCGGGCTGAGGCGGCGGCATTCGTCCAGAATGCGCTCAAAGCTATTTTGCGGCCAGTTTTCAGCGCGGCGAACAGTCCGCACGTCGCCGTAGAGGGACACGGTGATCGATTGGAGGATCGGCGTCTGGTCAAGCGACACCAGCGGCTCGTCTTCCCACGTGTAGAACCCGCGCCCGATAATGCTCTCGATAAAACCGCGCAGCGTATCCTCGTCGATTCGCGCTTCAAGTACGTCGTAGCCGATCAACTCGGCCGGGCTGGTCCACACAACGCGCCCATCGCCCCAAACGGTGCACGGCGGCACGTGGTTGAGCGTCTCGGCCGGGCTGGCGGCGGGGGTGTACGCGTCGAGCCGGACGATCAGCGCCCCAGGATCGGTATCCCAGCCGAACAGTCCAAGCGGGTTGTCGCCGTTTTGGGGAGTGGGTGACGGTTGGCGGCAGGCAGCCAGCGCGGCAGCGACGAGCAGCAGCACAAGCAGCAGACGCAGGCGTCGCATCGTTGGGGGTCCTTCGTCGCGCGTAGGCGGTTAAGGCTCTCGACAGATGTCGCGATCATTGTAGCCCGAGCGCTTTCGGGCCACAACCGACCGTAAGTACCGGCGGGGGAGTAGGGAATAGGGAGTGGGGAGTGGGGGAAAGCGTTGCTGCAAAGGTCGGGGTTGTTTTTCTGTAGGGGCGCAGCAAGCTGCGCCCGCTGTCCAACTAGCGACACAGCTACGGGCGGAGCTTGCTCCGCCCCTACGCCCAAACGCCTGATTTTTTTTCATGTGCAATGTTCATAACACCTTCTAGAGGCTGTTATGCGCTTGTGCAGAGAAAAGAATCCCCCCTTCCTCTGCGGCTACCCCCGCTGTCCGACCAACAACCTATCTACGGACGGAGCAAGCTCCGCCACTATTCCCCACTCCCTACTCCCCACTCCCTCTACGGTACGTTGAGCTTTGAGGCTAACTGCGCTATTCTCTGGCGTAATCACCTTCGCCGATTGCACGCATAGGCAGGCTCCATGAGCATATCCGTTACTACCTATGAAGGCGTCATCGGCCTGGAAGTCCACGCCGAGATCATGACCGCCTCAAAGATGTTCTGCGGCTGCCCGGTTGTGGACAGCACCTCAGCCGAGCCGAACACCGCGGTTTGCCCGATCTGCCTGGGGCTGCCGGGGACGCTGCCGGTGCTCAATCGCCAGGCGGTCGAGTTTGGCATCCGCGTCGGGCTGGCGCTCAACTGCACGATCCCTCCGTTCAACCAGTTTGCCCGCAAGAGCTACTTCTATCCTGATCTGCCCAAGGGCTACCAGATCAGCCAGTACGAATACCCGATCGCAGTTAACGGCTGGCTGGACATCGACTTGCCCGACGGCAGCACGCGACGCGTCCGCATCCGCCGCGCGCATCTCGAGGAAGATGCCGGGAAGCTGACGCACGTGGACGGCGCCAGCCTCGTAGACCTCAACCGCGCCGGGGTGCCACTGCTGGAGATCGTATCTGAGGCGGACATGCGCACCGCCGAAGAGGCCGAGGCGTACATTCGCAAGCTGCGCGCCATCCTGCAATATCTGGGCGTGAATAGCGGCGACATGAGCAAAGGTGTGCTGCGGATCGAGCCGAACATCAGCGTGCGGCCGGTAGGCTCGGACGAGTTTCGCACGCGCACCGAGGTCAAGAATCTGAACAGCATCCGCTCCCTGGCGCGCGCCACTGCCTACGAGATCGAGCGGCAAATCGACTTGTACGAGTCGGGCGGCGAGGTGCGGCAGGCGACGCTCGGCTGGGACGAGGCGCGGCAGGTGACGGTTGTGCAGCGGGTGAAGGAAAGCGCCGACGATTACCGCTATTTCCCGGAGCCGGACCTGCCGGTGGTGGAGATCAGCCAGGAATGGATCGAGCGGGTTCGCGCCGAGCTTCCAGAGCTTCCCGACGCCAAGCGCGAGCGCTTCATGCGGGACCTCGGCCTGAGCCGCTATGACGCGTCGGTGCTGACCGCCGATCGCGCGGTGGCGGACTATTACGAGGCGGCGCTGGCGACTGGCGCCGATCCGAAGCAGGTGGCGAACTATTTGACCGGCGACGTGTTCCGCCACATGAACCTCGAAGGGCGCGAGCGCGACGACATCGACGCGATCCGGCTGACGCCGCAGGCACTTGGCGGGCTGGTCAAGCTGGTGCAGGATGGCGTGATCCATCACGGCATGGCGAAGAAGCTGCTGGAAACGCTCTACGAGCAGGGCGGCGATCCGGCGGCGCTGGTCGAGGCGCAGGGGCTGGCGCAGATCAGCGACGAGGGCGCGATCGGCGCGGTCGTGGCGCGGGTGCTCGACGCGCATCCGAATGAAGTTGCGCGCTATCATGCTGGCGAGGAAAAGGTGGCGAAGTTCCTGATGGGCGCGGCGATGCGCGAACTG
>CBINGT010000170.1:0-7535 GCA_966250245.1 uncultured Anaerolineae bacterium | reverse complement strand
GGCCCCCGTCCGGCGTGCGCGAGCCTCTTTTCTTGCTGATGTGCCAGCAGCCATTCGGAATTAGAAAATTGCACACATCCAACTTCGTTTCACTCCCTATGCTTCCCAGGCCGCGAGGAGAACAGAATCTATGGCGGAAGTGACCAGCGACATTACCAGGGGACTGCTCGACCAGATCACCAGCTTCCAGCGCGAGCGACGCGCCGTCGACGTAGGCACCGTCATCGAAGTCGGTGACGGTATCGCGCGCGTCCAGGGGCTAGACAACGTCCGCGCCCAGGAGCTTGTCGAGTTCCAGAACGGTGTCCTTGGGATGGCGTTCAACCTCGAGATCGACAACGTCGGTGTGATCATCATGGGCGAGTACACCGACATCAACGAGGGCGACGAAGTGCGCGGCACAGGCCGCGTGGCGTCGGTGCCGGTGGGGGATGCCCTGATCGGCCGCGTGGTGGACGCGCTCGGCCGCCCGGTGGATGGCAAGGGGCCGATCAAGACGGACCAGTACATGCCGGTCGAGCGTATCGCGCCCGGCGTGATCGAGCGCCAGAACGTGACGCGCCCGGTCCAGACGGGTATCCGCGCGATTGACGCGATGTTCCCGATTGGCCGCGGCCAGCGCGAGCTGATCATCGGCGACCGCCAAACCGGTAAGACCGCGATCGCGCTCGACACGATCATCAACCAAAAAGGCCAGGACATGATCTGCATCTACGTCGCGATCGGGCAGAAGCGCGCGCAGGTTGCCCGCGTGGTCGCGACGCTGGCCGAGTATGGCGCGATGGATCACACGATTGTCGTCGTGGCGTCCGCTTCGGACCCGGCCGCCCTGCAATACATCGCTCCTTACGCCGGGACGGCGATGGGCGAGTATTTCATGGAGTCCGGCCGCGACGCGCTGATCATCTACGACGACCTGTCGAAGCACGCGTGGGCCTATCGCCAGGTGTCGCTGCTGATGCGCCGCCCGCCGGGGCGTGAGGCGTATCCGGGCGACGTGTTCTACCTGCACAGCCGCCTGCTGGAGCGCTCGGCGCAGCTTTCCAAGGAACGCGGCGGCGGTAGCCTGACCGGCCTGCCGATCATCGAGACGCTGCTCGGCGACGTGTCGGCGTACATCCCCACAAACGTGATCTCGATCACCGACGGACAGATTTATCTCGAAACCGACCTGTTCTACTCCGGCGTGCGCCCCGCGATCAACACCGGTCTGAGCGTCAGCCGCGTGGGTGGCGACGCGCAGCGGCGAATTATGCGGAGCATCGCGGGCCGTCTGAAGCTTGATATGGCGCAGTTCCGTAGCCTTGCGGCGTTCGCGCAGTTCGGCTCGGACCTGGACCGCGCGACCCAGCAGCAGCTTGACCGTGGTATGCGCCTGCAAGAAATCCTCAAGCAGCCGCAATATCGCCCCACGCCGCTCCGCGACCAGGCGGCGCTGCTCTATGCCGGGACGCGCGGCATGCTCGACGCCGTGCCGGTGCCGCAGATCAAAGAATGGGAAGAGCGCTTCCTGACGTACTTCCACAGCCACTACCCGGATTTCGATCAGGCGCTCGAAGCCGCCGATTACAAGCTGACCGAGGAGATCGAAGCGCAGCTTAAGGAAGCGATCGAAGGGTTTAACAAGGTGTGGATCGAGCTGAATGAGGCGGGATCCTAGCGGCTGGTGCGGACGCGAATTCAGACGAGAGAGTAGTCTATGGCAACCACACGCGAAATTAAGCGCCGCATCACCTCAGTCAAGAACATCAACCAGGTGACGCGCGCGCTGGAAGCGGTGTCCGCATCGTACGTCCGCCGCGCGCAGAGCGCCGCGCTCGCCAGCCGTCCCTACGCGCAGTACGCGTACGAGGTGCTGGTAAACGTCGCCGCGCAGAGCAAGGGCGATCCGCCCCATCCGCTGCTGTACGTCCACGAGCCGGTTGAGCGGATCGGCATCCTGCTGATTACCGGCGATCGCGGGCTGGCAGGCGCGTACAACCAGAACATCATCCGGCGGGCGATGCGCTTTGTGGAATACTACCAGCGTCCGGTCCACTGGATTACCGTTGGGCGCAAGGGGCGGGACGCGATTCGCCGCTGGATCGCGCGCCTGGAACGTGACGAGAACGCGTCGCCGGTCCTCAAGCAGCAGGAGATCGTCGCAGAATACTCGTACCTGCCCGCCGACCCGGACCTGCCGGACATCGCCCCCATCGCCGAGAGCGTGTTCAACGAGTTTCTCAACGCGCCCGTGCACGAGTTTTTCATCGCCTACACGCGCTTTATCAACACCATGACGCAGCAACCGCGCGTGCTGCCACTTCTGCAGCTGCGGCCGTTTGAGGCGCACCAGAAGCAGATTCTTGACCTGGTGCAGCCCGAGCCGCAGGTCACGCGCCGCTCCGGCGACTACATCTTCGAGCCGAGCGCGGCTGCGATCCTCGAAGAGGTCATTCCGCGCCTGACGCAGCTTCAAATTTTGCAGGCGATCCGCGAAAGCCTCTCCAGCGAGCACAGCGCGCGGATGGTAGCGATGCGCAACGCCTCGGAGAGCGCCGAGGCCCTGGCGGACGCGCTTCAGCTTGAGTTCAACAAGGCGCGCCAGTTGTTGATCACGAACGAGATTCTGGACATCATCGGCGGCGTCGAGGCGCTGTCGAAGAACACGTAACGGCGGCTGCAGCCCGAGAGGACACAGACAACGCTATGGTCACACAGGTCAAAACAGAGATTCAAGGCTCAATCTCGCAGATTCTCGGCGGCGTGGTAGACGTGGCCTTCCCGCCCGACTCTCCGCTGCCGGACATTTTTGACGCGATCCGCGTGCCGCGCGAGGGACAGGACGACCTGATCCTTGAGGTGCAGCAACACCTCGGCGATAACAACGTGCGCTGCGTCGCGATGGACTCGACCGACGGGCTTCAGCGCGGGCTTCCGGCGTACGCCACCGGCGCGCCGATCCGCGTGCCGGTTGGCGAGGCGGTGCTGGGCCGCATCTTCAACGTGCTCGGCCAGCCGATCGACGGCAAGGGCCCGGTTTCCGCCGATACGTACTATCCGATCCACCGTCCGGCGCCGCCGTTCGACGAGCAGGCGACCACGGTCGAGATGTTCGAAACGGGCATCAAGGTCATCGACCTGATCGCGCCGTTCCGTCGCGGCGGTAAGTCGGGCATCTTCGGCGGCGCGGGCACCGGCAAAACCGTCATCATCATGGAGCTGATCCGCTCGATCGCGAAGGAGCACGCCGGGTTCTCGGTGTTCGCGGGCGTCGGCGAGCGGACGCGCGAAGGTACGCAGCTTTACGGCGAAATGCAGGAAAGCGGCGTGCTCGGCCAGACCGCAATGGTCTTCGGCCAGATGAACGAGCCGCCGGGCGTGCGCCTGCGCGTGGCGCTGAGCGGCCTGGCGATGGCGGAGTACTTCCGCGACGAGGGCCGGGACGTGCTGCTGTTCATCGACAACATCTTCCGCTTCTCGCTGAGCGGGTCGGAAGTGTCCGCGCTGCTCGGTCGTATGCCCTCGGCGGTCGGCTACCAGCCGACGCTGGCGCAGGAAATGGGCGACCTGCAAGAGCGCATCACATCTACCAAGACCGGCTCGATTACCTCGCTGCAGGCGGTGTACGTTCCGGCGGACGACTACTCCGACCCGGCGCCGGTCGCGGTGTTCGCGCACCTCGACGGAACCGTCGCGCTTGAGCGCTCGATCGTGGAGCGCGGTATCTTCCCGGCGGTGGATCCGCTTGCCAGCACGAGCCGCGTGCTCGACCCGCTGGTGGTCGGTGAGGAACATTACCGCACGGCGCGCGAGGTTCAGCAGGTGCTCCAGCGTTACCAGGACCTGCAAGACATCATCGCGATCCTGGGCGTGGACGAGCTTTCCGAAGAAGACCGGGCCATTGTCGCCCGCGCGCGCCGCATCGAGTTCTTCCTCAGCCAGCCGATGTTCGTGGCGGAGCAGTTCACCGGCCGCGAGGGGCGGTACGTCCCGGTCAGCGAGACGGTGCGCGGCTTCCGCATGATCCTCGATGGCGAGGTCGACCATATTCCGGAGCAGATGTTTTACATGGCGGGCACGATCGACGAGGTGCTCCAGCGCTGGCGCGAGTCCGACGATTACACGGGCTAGCGGCGTGAGTGCCGCCTGAGGAGCATAACGCGATGCCACTAGAGGTCGAAGTCGTATCCCCGGTCCGCCAGCTTTACCATACCGAAAACGCGGACATGGTGATCGTGCCGGGCAGCGAGGGCGAGATGGGCGTGCTGCCGAATCACGCCCCACTGCTGACGACCATGAGCTTCGGAGAGCTGCGGATCGTCGAGGGTGAAGACATCATCAGCTTCGTGATCTACGGCGGCGTGGTTGAAGTGCGCCCCGATCGCGTCATCGTGCTGGCGGACGACGCCGAGTCCGTGGTGGACATCGACCTGGAGCAGGTCGAGGCGGCGCGGGCGCGAGCGCGCGCGCTGATGGAAACCGCGCCAGACGACTCCGCGCGGCACGAGATCGCGCAGGAGCTGCGCCGGGCCGAGATCGCGGCGCGCGTCAGCAGCCGGGCGATCAAGCAACGCAGCGGGATCCGCACGCTGGAAGAAGACGAAGACGTATAGCCGGGCGAGCTTACTGCCTGGTGTTACGTATTGCCGCTTGGGAAAATTCGCGCTAGGATGTTAATCTTGGCGCGAGTTTTTTGATTCACGCCGCGCAGAATACCGGGGAATTCCGGCTGCATCTTCGCCGGGCGACCGAACACGAAAGCGATTCCGCATGGGCATCTTTTCGCGAAAACTGGGCGTAGACCTGGGTACAAGCAACGTCATGATCTGCGCCGGGGGCCAGATCGTGCTGCAAGAGCCATCGATGGTGGCGCTGACGATCGAAGAAGAGCGCGTCGTCGCGGTGGGGCAGGAAGCGCGCGATATGTACGGGCGGCACCCGGAACATATCGAGGTGCTGCGCCCGCTGCGTGATGGCGTCATCGCAGACTACGAAGTGACCGAAGCCATGCTGCGCTACTTCTTCCGCAAGGTCAGCAGCCGGATGCGCTTTCGCGGCCCGGAAGTGATGCTAAGCGTCCCCTACGGCGTGACGAGCGTGGAGCGACGCGCGGTCCACGAGGCGGCGGTGCGTGCAGGCGCGCGTGAAGCGTTCCTGCTGCCGGAGCCGCTGCTCGCGGCGCTGGGCGCGGGCCTGCCGATCAGCACGCCCGCCGGGAACATGGTGTTCAACCTGGGCGGCGGGGTCAGCGAAGCGGCGGTGCTCGCCATGAACGGGATCGTCGTTGCGGAGAGCGTCCGCATGGGCGGCATGCGGCTGGACGAGGCGATTGTCAACTACACCCGCCGCAAGTACAGCCTGGTGATCGGCGAGCCGACTGCCGAGTCGATCAAGATTCAGATCGGCGCAGCGGTGGACATTGGCGAAGAATTGAGCATGGAGATTCAGGGGCGCGACCAGGTCACCGGTCTGCCGCGCACGATTACGATCACGACCAGCGAGGTTGTCGAGGCGATTGAAGAAACGCTGACCTCGATCGTGGGCGCGGCGAAGGCGGTGCTTGAGAAGACGCCGCCCGAACTGGCGTCGGACATTATCGACCGTGGCGTGGTGCTGACCGGGGGTGGGGCGCTGCTGCGCGGGATCGACCAGTTCATCACGCAGCGAGTCGGCGTCCCGGCGTATCGCGCCGAGGAGCCGCTGGTGGCGACCGCGATCGGTGCCGGGCGCGCGATCGAAGACATCGCGCTCATGCGCCGCACGATGCAGGGATTGTAGCGGCGCGTGTCGATACGCTTTCCAAAGACGGACCGGACTCAATCTCGCCGCAGTCAGTGCCGACTGCGGCTTTATATTTCCCCGTTCGGGATGGTCCCGCTACGATAACAGAATCCTCGGGCGCAGGCCGGGCACCAGCGGGTCGAACAGCGCGAAATGATCGCGCAGCACCTCGCGCAGCGGGGTGTGCGAGTCGAACTCCACCGTGGCAAGGTCGAGGTCTGGCACGTAGCCGCGCTGGGGCATCAACTCGTAGTCGGTCGCGGCGACGCGATACGTTTCCTTCGGGTCGATGGGGCGCCCCATGATCCGCACGTTGCTCACCCGCTTGCCGTTAGGCGCGTTGTAGTCGAGGTGATAGCTTAGCCCGGACACCTGCACGATGCCGACCGGGTTCCCCTGCAGCGTGTGCGGGCACTGCCGCCAGACGTCCGGCGCGGCGCCGAACTCCAGCGCGCGGACGATCTGCGCCCCGGTCAGATAGGCAAGCCCGGCGCTGGCCGAGGTGTGGCACGCGCGAATCAGGTCGCCAAGCGTGACCGGCCCGGCGTTGAGCCCTGTGCGCAGGTGGCCCGTGATGCACAGCGCGGCGTCGGCTTCCAGGCGGACGCGCAGCGCATCGGCCAGCAGTTGCCCCATCCCGCAGGCGCGATCTGGGGCGAGGTCCACCGCATCGTTAAGCGTGCCGATCGTCTCACGGATGGCGCGGCCCGCTTCGGCCTGGATCCGGCGCCATTCCCGCAGAACTTCCGGCGCTTCGGGGCCGTCTTCCGGCACCTGGATAAGCTGCCCGAACCAGTGAGTGACCCTGCCGCGCTCGTCGAGCGACAGATCGAGCCGCCCCAGGTGACGCCCGAAATGCCCTGCGTGGCAGATCGGCACGCCGCCGATATCGGTCGGATAGTCGAGCAGGGTGTGGGAGTGTCCGCCGATCACAAAGTTGAGGTCGGGCAGGGCCTGGACAAGCTGTACGTCCTGGTCGTAGCCGAGATGCGACAGCACGCCGACCACCTCGCACCCCTGCGCGCGCAGCGTGTGGGCATAGCGCCACGCCACATCGAGCACATCCGAGATCTTGACAGGATAGTAGCGCTCGTAGAGGCCGTTCATCGGGCTGGTGAGGCCGATCAGCCCGACGCGGACCGGGCCGCATGGAATGATGAGCGTCGGCGTGGTGCCGGGCACGGGCATCGGATGCACATCGCGGCTCAGCATGTTGGCGCAGACAAGCGGCAGGCCGCTGCTTTTCGCGATGGCGGCGAGCGCCTGTGGGCCATAGGCCAGCGCCGCGCCGTGCCCGACCGCGCTGGCGTTGTAGCCCGCCGCTTTCAGCAAGCGGAACATCGCCGCGCCCTGGGTGAGATCGCTTTCGAGAAGCTGGCGTTCTTCGACGTCGCCCGCATCCAGCAGAAGGACGTGTTTTCCGGCGGCCATCAGCTCCGCGCGGTGGATCTGCGCGAGATACGCCGCACGCGTCAAACGCTCGACGCGCCCGTGAATGTCGCCAGTATACAGAATTGTGATCTGGGTCATGCCTGCCGATCTGCGCCTTTTGCCAATGCGCCCTCACTCCCCGACGCAGTATAGCACACGCCGCCATCGTGGAGAAATCATGTGTGCGGAAAGTTCCGCATAAAAAGTATGATAGAAATTCATTGTTTGGTTGCCGGTCTGTGCAGGGCGTCCTTATAATCCTTGTTGGACCCTCACCGCGCCGCCTGCGCCATGCCCTGCACCGTACCCCGGGCGAGCGCGATGGTTTAGGATTACCGGTT
>CBINGT010000169.1:0-7553 GCA_966250245.1 uncultured Anaerolineae bacterium | reverse complement strand
GAAACCTCACCCCTTAACCCCCGGCCCCTTTTCCCCTCTCCGTAAACGGAGAGGGACCAGGGGTGAGGTTTTGCGCGCCGCCTCAACGTGCTAACTGCTAACCGCTAACCGCTTCCCCTCACGTCGCCGCCGCGTTATCGGATGGCTCGGCGCGCTTGCGGGCTGGCCTTAATCGTGGGGCATCGCCGAGGATCCTTGCCAGGTTATATTGCACAATCACCCCGACCGCTGCCAACAGCGCCATCACCGCTGGGCTAGCGCCGATCGCCCCGCCGAGCAGCAGCGCGCCGATCACCGCCGTCACCGCGAACAGCAGCATGTAAAACAGCGCGATCAGCAACACGCCGCCGATCACGCCACCAAGAATGATCATCAGCGTCGGGTTCCAATCGGTCAGGCTGAGCGCCAGCGTCGCGCCGAGATAGCCGCCCAGCGCGAAAACCGCCACATCGTGCAGCACCAACGCCAGCAGCGCGCCCAGCCCTGCGCCAGCCACCAGTCCGATCAGCGCGACGATATCGCTACTCTCTGACGCGCCGAAACGCGCCCCGATCAGCGCGCCGAGTAGCAGCCCTGGCAGCGCGATCACGCCGCGATAGATTCGCCAGCCTGCAATCAGCAATACGATCCCGGTCAGCATCATGATCGCGCGCACCACGCGCGGCGCGATGCGGACGTTCTCGAGCTCCAGATACGCGCGCACACGCTCCGCCAGGGTGCGAGGGGTCTCCTCATCTGGCGCGCGCAACTCCTGTTCGACGTCGTGCACAAAATCGCGGTTGTCGGGCGCGCAGCCGCTGAGCAGCCCGCCTCCCAGAATCAGCGTCGCCAGCAGCGCGCCCAGCCAGATCAGCCGGTGAAACGGGCGCGTAGCCGTGGCATGCGGTGTCATCAAGCTAAAGCCCCTTGGTCAGGCAGTCCGGTCACAGCCCTGGAATTGTAGCGGGTGCGGCCGGATTTGTCGTGTCGCTTCTGCCTCGCAGCGCGATCAGTTTTCTACAAAATAGCTGTCGCACGCCTCGTCCACAAGTGACGGGCTGATCTGAGGCGGCACGCCTTCATACTCGCACATCGACACGACGATCCGCAAAATGTCGCGTGGGTGAACCGATTGTAGCTGGCGCCCCGTGTCGCGATACCACCGTTTCAGCAGGTGGCTGAACGTCTCGCGGTCGTTCGGCACGCCAAGCTGTTGCGAGGCCATCGTCCAGATCTGGTAAAACATGCGCTCGTCCGGGCTGTCCACGCGCACTTTCATCTGAATGCGGCGCAGGAACGCGTCGTCTACCAGGTCGTGCGGGTTCAGGTTGGTGGCGAAAACGATCAACTGGCGGAACGGCACTTGCAGCGACTGGCCGCTCCGCAGCCGCAGAAAGTCAAAGCCGGACTCCAGCGGCACAATCCAGCGATTGAGAAGCTGCGCCGGGCTGATCATCTGCCGGCCAAAGTCGTCGATCAGGAACATCCCGCCGTTGGCCTTGAGTTGCAGCGGCGCCTCGTAAAACTTCGTCACCTCGTCATAGCGCAGATCGAGCGCCTCAAGCTGAAGCTCGCCGCCCACCATCACGGTCGGTCGCGCGAACAGCCCCCAGCGCCGGTCAACCTCGTGGCGCGGATCCGCTTTGAAGACCTTGAGCTGTTCCTTCGACAGCGTGATCTCGCGGAAAAGCTGGGGGTCGTAGATGCTGATGATGTAGCCGCCGGTGCTGATCGCATACGGGATCCAGATCGGGTCTGCGCCGGAGATCAGCCCTGCGACCGCCTCGGCGATGGTCGTCTTGCCGTTGCCGGGCGGGCCGTAGAGAAACAGCGAGGTCGAGGTGTTCAGCGCAGGCCCGATCCGGCGGTGGAAGTTTTCCGGCAGAACCAGGTGCTGCAGCGCGGAGCGCACTTCCACCGGGCGAATGCGGAGCTTGCGGTTGGTTTGCAATACCAGCATCGTGGTGTACTTGTCGATCGGGATGGGCGCCGGGCCGATGTACTGGCTGCGCTCCATCGCGTCGCGCGCGCGGCGGCGGCCCGCGTCGGTGAGCGCGTAGGTGTAGGTGAAGCGGCCCATCGTCCCCGCGCTGGCAACCTCGACAAGCTGATCCGCCTGCAGCTTGATCATCATCTCGTCGACCAGGGACAGTTCCAGATGGGTGATGCTCGCCAGGCGGCGGACGTTGACCTCGCCTTCCTGGAACAGCACGCGAAACAGAATGTCGTACACGACGGCTGGCGGGATGTCCAGCTCCTCGATCGTTTCGGGTGCTTTGAGCAGCGCCTTGAGGGTGTCTACCTGGGTCGATACACGTGGAAGTTGATCGGTCCCGTGAGCGCGATCAGTCAGGTCGGAAGTATCGCTCATGGAGTGTGTCCTGCTTTCTACCGTACACTATCCGCATCGATCCACTGGCCGGGCGCCGGTACAAGACGCACGCCCAACCCCGCGCGGGTCTTGCGGCGCGGCGTAAAGCGACTTTGGCCATGCAGTTCGCGGCAATCACGATAGGCAACTGTAAATTCTTATCCTACCCGCGCGAGCGCCTGCTGCACCTTGCGCAACGCCTGCTCGTACGGGCCACCTGGCTCCGCGACGACCAGCGGCACGCCTCGCCGGATTGCCGCGCCTTGCTCTGCGTGATAGGGAATCTCCGCCACCAGCGGGCGCTTCAAAGCGCGCTGCATCGCCGAAAGCGGGATGTCGGGCGTGGGATGGACATGACTGAGTGCGATGCCGATCCGCTCTCGCTCGATGCCAAGCGACGGCAGCACGCCGATCGTCTGTTGGGCCGTCTGCACCGAGGCGAGGTCGTCCGTCACGGCGAGCAGCACGATCGCCGCCATTTGCAGCGCGGCTGCGGATGCCTCGTCCAGCGTCGAGATGTCCACCAGCGTCGTGTCGAAATGGGCAGACAGCGTCCGCAGCATCCCGCGCACGATGTACACAGACAGCCGCTCAATCGTCGGGGCCGGGGGCGCGCCAAGCACCGCGACCTGGGATGGCGTGTGGACGGTCAGCAGCGCCAGCACGTGATCGGCGTCCGGCAGATGCTCCATGCCGAGCAGCGCGCCCCAATGCTGAGGCGTCGGCAGCCGCAGGTGCAGGCCGATCTGCCCGCCTGTCGCGCTCAAATCGACCAGCGCGACCCGCTGCCCCTGCCGCGCCAGTACCATCCCCAGGTTCACCGCGAGGGTCGTCCCGCCGGAACCGCCGCGCAGGCTGGTGACCGCCAGGACGTTGCGCAGCGGCGTGCCGTTGTCGTGCGTATCGGGCTGTTGGCTGAGTGGTTCCGCGCCAATGGGCTGGCGGGCGTTTTCGAGGTCCATCGGCTCGGTCAACAGACCGGTGTGTACGTGATAATCGACGCCCATCTCCAGCACGGAGTTCACACGCTCGGTCAGTTGCTGCGCGGTCACCGGCTTGGAGAGAAACGCGTTCGCCCCCGCCCGCATGGCGGTTTGCTTGTCCATTTCCTGACTGCGCGCAGTCAGCACCAGGATCGGGATGCGGGCGGTCGCCGGATCGGCGCGCATCCGCCGCACGACGTTGTACCCGTCGAGATCGGGCATCATGATGTCGATGATCGCCAGGTCCGGTTTCATCTGCGCCGCGCGGGCAATGCCCTCGGCGCCCTTGTTGGTCGTCTCGACCTCGTGGCCGACACGTTCCAACATCAGCCGCACCATCTGCAGCAAGTTCAGGTCATCATCAACAACGAGTATTCGTGCCATGGCGCCTTTCCAGCCAACCGGCCGATATTGCCCGCTATTGTATCATCAAACCTCATCGCGCGCGGCGCGGCGAAAGGGCGCAGCCGCCTCAGCCTTCTACCTGCGCGAAGACCTCGATCATGCCGCGATTTACCAGAATCGCGCCGCCGCTAAACACGATGTCGCGCTGCATGGCATAGGTGGCGGTGGCGTTGAAGATCGGGATGAACCGCTCCGGCGTGGTGCGGACCAGCTCGATCACGTTGACGCTTGGGTGCAGCCAGATCGCCCCGCGCACCTCGAACCCGGCGACGATCGCCAATACCTGCCGCTCGACGTGATCCCGCCCGACGTAGCGCCCCTGGCGATAGGGCAGTCCGTCTTCGAGCCGGTTCAGCACCACCACGCCCAGCCGGTCTTTGCGGACCTCGGCGCTGCGGAAATTGCCGGTCAGCGTGGCGGGGTCGAGCAGCGGCGAGATGAACACCCGCTCGACGTGCAGAAAATGCGCCAGCTCGTCGTTGAGCTGGTCGAGCAGCGGTTCGCCTAAGATCGAGACGTCGCCGCTCGTGCGATACGTCCGCGTGAGAAAATCGGCGCTGACTACCTGTTGGCGTAACGTCCCGCTCATGTGCGTGCTGCTCTCCTTGCGCTATCTGCGCGAGTGCTAATCCATCGTTTCAAGCTGCTCCAGAGCCGCCAGGACGTCCGGCGGCAGCGTGTCGAGGCCCGGCTCGTCGGGGATATCCGCCGCCCAATCGTCCGCGCGCGTCAGGGTCGCGCCTGCGCGCAGCTCGTCCAGCCACTGTGCGAACAGATCCGCCCGCGCCTGCGCCTGATCGCGCTCCGTCAGCGGGCGAACCTCGCGTTCCAGCACCTGGATCAGATGCAAGCCCTGCGACGTCTCGACCGGCCCGATCACCGCGTTCAGCGGCGCGCTTTCCGCCGCCTCGGCGTACCCGTCCACCAGATAGCTCAGCGGGATCCAGCCCAGGTCGCCGCCACGGTCGGCGGTCGCCGCGTCCGCCGACAGGTCGGCTGCCACATGCTCGAACGGCTCGCCGCCCGCCAGCCGCTCCTGCGCGGCGCGGATGCATTCCTCGGGAGTCAGATCCTCGTCCGGCTGCGTGTCAAAGCTGCACAGAATATGGCGCGAGTGGATGGTGAGTTCTTCGGTAGGCGCCTGCGCGGCGATCCGCTCGTAGAGCACATCCCACAGCGCTTCCGTCACGAACACTTCGTCGATCGCCTCGCGCTCCAGGCCAGACGCTTCCCGCGCCGACGCGTACCACTCCTCGATGAACGCCTGCGCGTCCGCATCACTCGCCAGCGCCTCGACCTCGACGCCGGTCCACAGGCTGAAAAACTCGTCACGCCGCGCCGCGATCGCTTCGGCGGATGGCTCGATCCTCAGGCGCTCAGCCTCGGCCCGCGCCAGAAGCTCGTCTTCCATCTGCGTGAGAACCTCTGCGCCCAATTCGTCCGGGTTGCGGAGCGAGTTGAGCAACGTCAGCACGCGCCCGGCGGTCAGGCCGAGGTTTCCGGCGGTTAGCTCGTGGAGCTTGGCGATCTCCTGAAGATACTGCCAGCGCACGAAGCGCACGCGCGCGTGAAAGTCCTCGCGCGTGATGGGCGTGTCTCCCACCGTGACGATGATGTCGGCGTCGGGATCGGTCTGGGCGCTGACGGGCACAACCGCCGCCAGCCCGAGGGCCAGCGCCAGCGCGACCGGCAGCGCGATAAGGTGAATTCGCACGGGATGCTTCCTTTATAGGACGATTACAGTAAAACGATTGCCGTAATAATAGTCGATTCGAGTACAGCGCGAAAATGGCGCTTTAGTTTGCTGCGTCGTCCGGAACGGGGGAGTTCGATGGCGCGTGGGTCGGCTCGGGTTTGAGCGGCGCGAAGACCGGCTCGTCTGGCACGGGTGCTCCCTGGCCGTCGGGGCGCTCCAAGACCAGCGCCTGAAGCGGGACGTTCAGGCCGACCTTAAGCTCCTGCAAGATCTCCATGATCCGCAGGTTGATATCCTGCCGCGCCGCCTGAAAATCGTTCCAGTTCGGCGTTTTCATGAAGCAGATAATCATGATGTCGAGCGTGCTGGCGCCGAACTCGACAAACTGGACGACCACCGAGTTGTGCTCGACAAGTTCGTGCGTGGTCAGCATCTCGCGGATGGCCTGCACGACGGACAGCACCTTCTCTGGCGCGTTGCCGTACGCGATGCGAAGGGTCATGTTGAGGCGGCGTTTCTTCAGGCGCGACCAGTTGCTGATGTTGGCGTTCATCACGGTCTTGTTCGGGATCGTGACGAGCGATTGATCCAGCACGCGCACGCGGATGCTACGGAACCCGATTGACTCGACCGTCCCTGCCACATCGCCGAGGATGATGTATTCGCCGACGACGAACGGCTCGTCCGCCAGGATCACGACGTAACCAAACAGGTTCGCCAGCGCGTCCTGCGCCGCCAGCGCGACCGCCAGACCACCGATCCCCAGACCTGCGACCAGCCCGCCGACGTGGTAATCCCATTCTTCGAGGATGACCATCACGCCCAGCACGATGATCAGCGCCTTGAGAAGCTGCTCGGCGGCATTTTCGAGCTTCGCTGTGGTGCGGCCCGGCTCGCTGAGGTGCCAGGTTCGCCGCCCCACGTGAACCGCGACGAAGACGATCAGCGACACAGCGCGGTGCGCGGCCCAGAACAGCGAGATCGCCAGCAGCGACGACATCACGCGGCTGATCACGTCGCGCGCGGCGGGCGAAAAGTTGATGACCAGCGTCGCCAACCACAGGCCGATCACGCCGACGGCGAAGCGCAGCGGCGGCAGCAGAATTTTGAACAGGCGGTCATCGAGACGGTTATTCGTGCGTGCGGTCAGCTTGTCGATCAGTTTCGGGAGCGCCGATTCCAGCAGCTTGCGGACCAGCCAGGTGAGGAACAGGATGAGCATGATCACGATCAGCGTCGTGACCGTGTGGGCGGCGGATTCTCCGATCAGGTCTGACAGGAACTCGATGCGCATGCTAAACCCCTCTCGAGCGATTTGATCAGGCATTTAGCGCCATCCGTGGATCAGATAAGAGACGACCAGCTCTCCCCGGCCGCGAACCGGGCGCGGAGCAAGGCGCTCGCCAATGACATAGTCTGCCACGGCGTGCCACGTCCCCTCACTGACCACGATTTCGTTGCTGCCGGCCAGCCCTTCGAGGCGGCTGGCAAGGTTGACCGTATCGCCGATAGCGGTGAAGTCCATAATGTCCGGCGCGCCGACGTTCCCCACAATCGCCCTGCCGCTGTTGATCCCGAAGTTGACGTTGAGCCGGAAGCGCGGGTCGAGCGTGCGGTGGAAGTCGTCCAGCGCGGCGCGGATGTCGAGCGCGGTCCGCACGGCGCGCAGGGGGTGGTCCGGCTGGGGGACCGGCGTGTTATACAGCGCCATCACGCCGTCGCCGAGGAATTTGTCGACCGTTCCGCCGTTGGCCTTGATGTGCTGCACCATCAGCGTGTGATAGCGGTTGAGAATGTCCAGCAACTCGCCCGGCGGTACGCTCTCGGCCAGCCTGGTGAAGTTCTCAAGGTCCGCGAACAACACCGAGACTTCAGTCTCCACGCCGCCTAGCTGGATGTGCGTGGGGTCTTCAAGGAGCTGCTCTACCACCTCGGGGCCGACAAAGCGCTCAAAGGTGCGGCGTAGCTCGTCGCCCTGGGCGCGCAGATCGTCGGTGATCGCTTTGGCGCGCAGCCGGGTTTCGATCCGCGCGACCAGCTCGCGTGGGTGAAACGGCTTCTGCAGGTAATCGTCCGCGCCCAGGCCCAGGCCAGTCACGCGGGATTCGACGTCGCTGTG
>CBINGT010000168.1:0-7609 GCA_966250245.1 uncultured Anaerolineae bacterium | reverse complement strand
GTCGGCTACGGGTTTGTTCTGCCGGACTTGCTCGGTCTGCTGATCTTCATGGTCGGGCCGATGATTATGGCGTTTGTCATCAGCTTCACCGACTGGCGTCTGGTCGGCGATCCACAGTTCATCGGGCTGGACAATTACCAGAAGCTGTTCGACGACCCGCGCTTTCTTTCGTCGTTGAAGCGAACCGCGACCTTTACGCTGCAATTTGTGCCAGCGGTGTACGTGCTGAGCCTCGGCATGGCGCTGTTATTGAAACGCCGCTCCCGCGCGAACGGCTTTTTCCGGACGGTCTATTTCATGCCGGTGGCGATGTCGCTGGTGGTTGCGGGCGTGATCTGGCGCTTCATGTTTGACCCCAGCAATGGCATCATCAACGTCATTCTGTCCGAGCTTGGGCTGCCGACCTCGAAATGGATTGGCAGCGTCGACACGGCGATGACGTCGGTCATCATCATGTCCGTCTGGAAGTCCGCCGGATACTTCATGATCATCCTGCTCGCCGGAATCGAAGACATCCCGAACGACTACATCGAGGCGGCGCAGATCGACGGGGCGAATCGCTGGCAAACCTTCCGGCATATCATCATGCCGCTGCTCAAGCCGACCAGCTTTTTCGTCCTCGTCATCCTGAGCATCCAGGCGCTACAAGCCTTCGACCAGATTTACGTGATGACGCGCGGCGGTCCGGCCTACAGCACCTACACGACGCTGATTTACATGTACGATAAGGCGTTCCGCCAGTGGGATTTCGGCTATGCCGCGGCGATGTCTGTGGCCCTCTTCTTGATCATCTTCGTGCTGACGCTCATCCAGGTCCGTTACTTCCGGTCCGGTGAAGTGAGAGAGTAAAGCGCAATGACCGTCAAGAACCCTCGCTCACTGTTCGGGACGGCGCTGTGGTACACCGTCTGTATTGTGCTGGCAATTGTGTTCGCCGGACCGTTTGTGTGGATGGTATCAAACTCGTTCAAGCTGCCGAGTGAGATTTTCGCCGATCCGCCGATTCTGATTTCGAAGAACGCGAGCTTCGACAACTATCGGGAAGTGTTCAGGCAGGCGCCGTTTGAGCGCTACATGCTCAACTCGTTCATCGTCGCCACCAGCGTCACGTTGATCGCCCTGCTCCTGCACGCGATGGCGGGGTATGCGCTGGCGCGGCTGAACTTCCCCGGTCGCAACGTGATTTTCGTGGGCATCATCAGCACGCTAATGATCCCGTTCTACACCATCCTGATCCCGCTCTCCTTGCTGGTGAAGGAGCTGGGGTGGTTCAACACCTACCTCGCGCTGATCGTCCCGGCCATTCCGCACGCCTTCGGGATCTTCTGGCTGCGGCAGTTCTTCCTGGGCATCCCGTCCGATCTCGAAGACGCCGCGCGCATCGACGGGGCGTCTCGCGTGGGCGTGTTCTTCCGGATCGCGCTGCCACTGGCGCGGCCGGTCCTGGCGGCGCTAGCGGTGTTCTTCTTCCTGGCGAACTGGGACTCGTTCCTCTGGCCGCTGATCGCCGCTAACAAGCCCGAAATGCGCGTGGTGCAGGTGGGCATCCAGTCATTCTCCAGCGAGCACGGCGTCTCCTGGCATCTGATCATGGCGGCGTCGGTCGTGGCGATTCTGCCGACGATGTTGCTGTTCTTTACGCTGCAGCGGTTCATCGTCCAGAGCGTCAAACTGTCCGGTTTGAAAGGATAGCCTGATGCGGATTCGATTTGGCCGCAGACAACTTGGCTTCCCCCTGCTGATTCTGGCGCTGCTGGCCGCGCCCTTCGCCTCCGCGCAGGAGCCGGATCGGGCGCTGAAAGGCGTGACGGATGTCGAGTTCGTCGAATGGGTGACCGGCCCGGACTCGCCCAACCAAACGCACCGCCATTACGACGTCGACGGGACCGACCTGGGCAGCATGTTCGCGCTGGGCGACACGCTCTACCTTGCGTTCGGTGACACGTTTAGCTGCTGCCGTCCAAAAGGCGGCGGCGCGGGCGGCCGCAACTGGCGCAACAATACGCTCGCCTTCACGACCGATCGCGAGCTTGAGGACGGCATCACGTTCGACGGGATGGTTACCAACCGCAACGGCAATGCGCGCCCCATTCTACTGCGTCGCGGCCATGATGTGACTGTCATCCCCACCTACGGCATCGCGATCGACGGACGGCTCTACCTGCATTACATGGCCGTCAAAGAATGGGGGCCGCACGGTAAGTGGACGCTCAACCGCTCGGGCTGGGCGTACTCGGACGATGGTGGCCTGCGGTGGACGCAGCCGGACGACGCGATCTGGCGGGGCGACACGAACTTCGGGCAGGTGGCGCTGGTCGACCACGAGGGATATGTCTACGTCTTCGGGATTCACGGCGGGCGCTTCAGCGCGGCGCAATTGGCGCGCGTCCCACGTGACAGCGTGCTCGATATGGACGCATACGAATATTGGGACGGCGCGGCGTGGAGCGACTCGATCGATGCGGCGGCGGATGTCGCCTCGGCGCCGGTGGGCGAGCTGTCCGTCGCATGGAACGCCTACCTCGACCGCTGGATTATGACGTACCTTGACGAAGTGCGGCGGGCGATCGTCATCCGCGAGGCGCCGGAGCTTACCGGCCCGTGGAGCGCGCCGATCGAGATGGTCAGCGCAGACGATTACCCCTCGCTTTACGGCGCATATCTGCACCCCTGGGCCAGCGATGGCGAAATCATCTACTTTAATATGTCCCAGTGGGGGCCGTATAATGTGCGGCTGATGCGCGCCCGGCTGGTTAAGAACGAATAGCGCTTAACAGTTAGCAGAGCCAAAAGGCAAAAACCGTCGCCGCGCTGTCTGCGCCGGTTCGTGACAGTTCTCATCGCTATTTTCAACCGCCAGCGGCCTATGGCTCATCGCTCAATTGTGTGCGCTTGACGAGCGTTCAGACGCTCGGCCCTGGGATGTTGCTAATCGCTAACAGCTAATCGCTACTCGCTAATCACTAACGGCTAATCACTTCATACGACAGGGAGATCGTTATGTGCGCTTTGAAAGGGAGTCCGCTGGGAGATCTGGCCCGTATCCGTTCGGTGCGTACGCGCCGCGTTTCAAGCTGGGATCAGACCGGCGGCAACGATGACCGGCTGCACGTTCAGCCCGGCGAAACGGTGGTTCTGGCGGACATCGCCGGGGCGGGCGTGATCAACCACATCTGGTGCACCATCGACTGCCAGCAAGAACACTATCTGCGGCGCATTGTGCTGCGCATGTGGTGGGACAACGAGGAACAGCCGTCGGTCGAGGTCCCGATTGGCGATTTCTTCGGCGTGGGACACGCGAAGACGGCCAATTTCGCCTCGCTGCCGCTGCAAATGAGCCCGGCGGACGGCAAAGCGTTCAACTGCTTCTTCCCGATGCCCTATTCCGAGCGCGCGCGGATCGAGCTCACCAGCGAGTGCGATGCCGAGGTGCTGTTCTACTACTACATCGACTATGAGGAGCATCCGTCGATGGATCCCGACCAGGGCCGTTTTCATGCCCAATGGCGGCGCGAGAACCCGACCGAAGGCATCAGCGACGAGGGGATGTCGAACCCGGACTGGTCCTTCGGCGGCACGAACATCGGCGGCGAAGGGAACTACGTCATCCTCGAGGCGACGGGTCAGGGGCATTACGTCGGCTGCAACCTGAACATCCACAATTTGCGCAAGGGTCCGCACATGGCGTGGCCGGAGAACATCCCCTGGCCGCTGCGGATGGAAGATTTTCAGGTGCACGGCGAGGTCGTTCGCAAGGTCTTCAACTGGTACGGCGAGGGCGACGACATGATCTTCATCGATGAGGACACCTGGCCGCCCAGCATGCACGGCACCGGCACTGAGGACTACTTCAACACGGCGTGGTGCCCGGCCGTGACCTATCACGCGCCCTACCACGGCATCACCCTGCCCGGCGGCGAGAACTGGTCCGGCAAGATCTCGCTCTACCGCTTCCACATCGAAGACCCGATCTGCTTTCAGCAGTCGATTCGCGTCACGATCGAGCATGGGCACGCCAACCGCCGCTCCGACGACATTTCGAGCACGGCCTACTGGTACCAGCACGAGCCGCACGCGCCCTTCCCCGCGCTGCCGCCAGTCGAAGCGCGCCTGCCCCTGCCAGACTAGGCGAGCTTACCCCCCGCTCCGGATTGCACGGAGCGCGGACCATTCCTGCCACACGACCTCACCCCGAGCGCGGGCCTGCGTTCGAGGTGAGGCTTTTTAATTTTGCCCGCGCTGCGCCCGCTCACAATGGCAGCCCTGGACCTCACTTGAAACGCAGACAGGCCCGTTTCCCCGCATAGCTCGCCGCAAGAAGCCTGTCAGTTGTTACGCTACATATAGAAAAAAGAAGGAATTATGAAATGATTGTGAATAGATGTGGAATAAATTTGAATTTAAGTCTTCTTTAATTTTGCCTTTGTACTCTTAAGCCAGAGTACGGCACAACCCCACACCTTATGCTAGAGGAGAATAACCAAGCCATGTTCAACATCAAGTTCCTGCACAAAGATGAAAGTGGTCAGACTGCTCTTGAGACCGCCATCATCCTGATCGCCTTCGTCGTGGTGGCGTCTGTGTTCGCGTTCGTCATCCTGTCCGCTGGCTCGTCCTCGACCGAAAAGAGTGAGGCGGCCATCTACTCGGGTCTTGAGAACGTCCAGTCGTCGATGGCCGTGAAGGGCGCCGTCATCGCCGAGGGCGACGGGACTGCCCTCAGCAACGTCCAGTTCACCGTTTCTCTGGCGGGCGGCGGCGAGCCGGTTGACCTCGACCCGGACAACAAAGCGGTCGTGATCGCTTACCGCGACGCGGACGAGACCGTCAGCGAAGTCGCCTGGGCAGCGAAGTTCATCGGTAAGAACGATGGCGACATGATGCTCGAAGAGGGTGAGCTGGCCGAGATTTCTATCGACATGTCGGCTCTTACCAGCGCCCCTGGCCCCAACTCGGAATTCACGCTCGAAGTCAAGCCGCCCACGGGTGCCGTGCTCAACCTCACCCGCACCACGCCCGCCTCGATTGAGCCGGTGATGGAACTCCGCTAAGACCGAAGCGGGCCGCGGAATGGCCGGTCGAGAATACTCACCGGCCATTCCCCCCGACACACCGAGCGGCGCCCGAGGAACTGCAACACCTCAACCCGTCCGGAAACACGAAGCTACTTAACAATCAGCACGACTACTCAAAACAGGCACGGCCAAGCCTATCACAAGCGCATTCATCCGGTCTTATAGCTTGAATTCAAGCTAAAGACATCGCCCCACCTAACTTGGCCGTGCCGGTGGGGCGAGTTTTTTGCCGCGAGACAGTTTGCACGCGGGGAGATGATACGATGGACCTGGAACAGCGCGTCACAATGCTCGAGCAGGAAGTCCAGATCCTTAAAAACCAGATCCAGGCGACGCTGCTGGACATCCAGGAGCACTTGCTGACGAATACCTACCCCTCGCTGCGGGCGGAAGACGACGCCGCGCCCATTGACCCCGTCCCAGTGAAGACGATCAGCGCCAATCCCGATACGCCCGCCGCGCTGAGCGCGCCCGACATGCCAGACCCGGACTTTCACACGCGGCCGACTCCGGCGCCAGTCCCTGGCTCCGCGCCCTACAGCACCCAGACGCCCGAAGTCTCAACGCGGCGCACCCCGGCGCCGTTTGTCGCGCCACCACCTGCTCCCGCGCGGCGCGCCCTCGCCCCGCTGACGGTCGAGCCAGCGTACGGCACGAGCGCCCCACCCTACTCCGGCAACGGCGCGTACACCGACGCGAAAGTTCCGCCGTTCGTGATCGACGAGGACTACGAGGACTTTCCCGGCGGCGCGACGACAGACACGCCGATTACCAGCGCGGACTGGGCGCTGATGGAGCAACTGGTCGAGTGGACTAACCGCCGCCTCGCGGCGATCGGCGCGCGGAACACGCGCCAGCTCATTCACCGCTACACCGCCGAGGGGCGCATCTCGCCCGACGTGCGCGACGCCCTGCTCCAGATCGTCGCGATCGGCACGGTGCCGTCTGACCCGGACCGCGAGCCGATCACCATCACTCCGGCGCCGAGCCTGATCACCCGCCCGGCCGAGGGCAACGGTCGCGGCAAGGACGGGAACGTTTCGTCCAATGTGATTCTGCGCTTGATCGCGGGCATCGCGCGGGGCGGCAAGAACCATGGATAAGGTGATCACCACGGCTCTGCTCATTGTCGCCAGCATGGTGATGGCGGTGGCGCTGTTCAACATCGCCTATCCGGCGATTGTGCGCGGCGGCGACGCGATCGCCAGCATGGTGGACCGGGCGGACGAGCGCATCCGCAGCCAGATCGTGATCGTCCACGCCGACGCCGAATGGCACGACGGCGCCCCGCGCGATCTCAACGGCAGTGGAGACATTGAGGCGGTGATCTGGGTGAAGAACGTCGGGGACACGCGCATCGCGGCGGTCGAGCGGCTGGACGTGTTCTTCGGCACGGAAGGGAACTTCGCGCGCATCCCGCACGCCAGCGAAAGCACGTCGGGCCCGTACTGGCAGGCGACGGTTGAGAACGCACCCGAATGGACGCCCACCGCCACCCTGCGCATTACCCTGCACAACGCACCGCTGCAAGCCGGTCGCCAGTTCGTCAAGGTGATCACGCCGAGCGGCGTCGCGCACGAATATTTCTGGAGCCTGTAACGGTGGAAACCGTCCTCGCTGCGTTTGTCGTCGTCTTCGTGATTGTGTTCGCCGCGCTGAGCCTGTCGGCGGAAGTGATCACGTCGCAAGAAGCGCTCAGCGTCGCCCAGAGCCAAGCGGACGCGCGCCTCGCGGAGCAGGGACGCGCCGCGTTGCAGGTAGTCGGGGCGCGCACAGTCGCCAACCGCACGCTGATCGAGCTATCCCTGCGCAACACCGGCAGCACGCGCCTCGCTGACTTCGACCGGTGGGATTTGATCGTCCGCTCCACCGGGGAGCACACCGGCGCGCCGCAGATTGTGTATTTGCGTCCCGATCCCGCCCTGGCGCCCGGCGCGAGCTATGAGGACGCGCGCGACCGGCTGCACGGCTCGACCTGGGGCGCGGGGCTGTTCGCGGACGCGTTGGCGGGCGCGACCGAGCTGGCGCAGCCGGGGATTCTCAACGCCGGGGAAGAGGTCACGCTCTGGGCGCGGGCGCCGCACGTGATCGCGCCGGGCAGCACGATCGAGGTCGCGCTGGCGACGGAAGTTGGCGCGGGCATCTTCACCAGCTTCCAGGCGAACTGGCCGCCCGTGCCGGTTGCGCACAGCCTGACCATCGGGCGGACGCAAATGGAGATCGCACTCGGCCCGGCACACTGGCAGGCGACCGACGAAGACGACCCCGCCGGGGCGCTGGTGTACGAGATCACCGGCGAGGACGCGCGCCCGGGCGCGCTGAGCGCGACCCGCTTCACACAGGCGGACATTGACGCGGGCGAGGTCATCTATACGCGCGCCTACGAGACGGACAGCGAGACGATCACATTCAGCCTGAGCGACGGGAAGGACACGCTCGACGGGCTGGCGTGTGTGGTGATGGTCAACGAGCCGCCGGTCTTCGCGCCGGAGACAGACACCGTCGTGCTGGACGACGGCGCGATCGTGCCGCTG
>CBINGT010000167.1:0-7648 GCA_966250245.1 uncultured Anaerolineae bacterium | reverse complement strand
CGAAAATGTCTGAAGGACGGGTGGTATTTGAGAGCAGACGAGATAGGTGGCATCCGGGCGCGTGCAATAGCAGCCGCAGGACCCCTTAACGGCAGGGGAGAACGTTGCTATAATCGCGCGCGACAACAAGGATTGACGCCTGCTACAGTGAGCACCTCCTTTCTTGTTGTCGGACTGCAAGGAGCTTGCTGGGTCGGTGACCCCTTCCAAAAGCACACCGGCCCGGCAGGCCTCTTGAGTTCTCAGTAGCGCACCTTCTGTTGTACGGCTTTTTGAACGGACTTTCGCTCAACCAGCCGTGTCCCTAAAACGATCGTAAAGGGCGTGCGCGCCGGATCCTGCTTGCGATCCAGCAGTTGGCGCACGCCAAGCGCGCCCATGAGCGCCTTATCCACAAACACGCTCGTCAGAGGGGGGGCGACCTCGGATGCCAGGGCGGTGTCTCCGAAGCCGATCACAGACAGATCATCCGGAATGCGGCGGCCAAGATCGTACGCGGCGCGCATGACGGCCGTCGCTGCATCATCCGTGCAGGCAAAGATCGCGGTGATGTGGGGCGCGCGCGTCAGCAGACGCTGCGCCGCATGGTAGGTCGCCTCGCTGTTCAGCGGGCTGTCTTCTAAGTAGACATCCTCAATCTCACAATCGGCCAGAGCGCGAAGGTACCCGTCCCGGCGCTGCTGGATGCCCGGATGGCTTTCGGGGCTGCTGCCGATCAGGCCAATGTGCCTGTGCCCCTGGTCAACCAGATAGGTCACCGCATCATAGGCGCCGGTGGCATAGTCCGTTACGACCATGTCATACGATGAGTCGGGAACGTGTGTGTCGACCAGGACAACGGGGGAAGATAAGCGTTGTTCCAGCTCGAGGATCGCCTCTTGCGCAAAGGCGCCCACCACCAGCCAGCCGTAGACCTGCTGATCCCTGATGAGATGAGGCCAGTCCACAACTGCTGATTGCTCGCTGACCGGCAGGCTCGCACACAGAAAGCTCAGGTCGTGCCGCGCGCATTCCTGTTCGGCGCCTTTCAGGACGGCGCTATAGAACGGGTCGATCAATACGTGCTGGTCGGCAGGGGTCTGGACCAGCACGCCAAGCGCAGAGAGTTCTTTGTCGGGTTGCGTGAGCGTTCGCGTGGGGAGTTCGTAGCCCAGTTGCTTGGCCGCTTGAATGACAAGTTCGCGTGTTTCGGGCGCTACCGAGGCTTTGCCGTTCAGTGCTTGGGAAGCTGTCCCGATCGAAACACCCGCCAGATCAGCGACGTCCTGTAACTTAGGGCGAGGGGACACGATGAAATCCTCAAGGAACTCTCACTGAAAATGTATTTCATTGAAACGAAGACGTTCTTTCACTTTCAATCTACAGCAAAAGAAGATGAGTGTCAACAGTTTCACTGAAAATAACGCCGTAAGCTGTGTTTCTCTCTCAAAATGAGCCTGTTCGGTTGACAGAGCAGGCGAAACGCCTATAATGATTTGCAAATAAGTCATTGAAACTCATGAAAAAAGAGCTTAACGATCCCATGGATTCCCGACGTACGAGATTGAAAGATGTAGCTGCGCTTGCTGGTGTTTCGATCAGTACGGCGTCACGTGTCCTCAACAGCAAGCCCAATGTTCTCCCCGAAACGCGCGAACGCGTGCTGAACGCAGCAGAACGGCTGGCGTACTATCACGCGGGGCGCTCGATCCACGATGCGCCGGTGGCGCAGGCAACCATCGGGGTGGTCACTAACACGGTTCCGGATCGGGGCGCCATTTCAAGCTCGTTTTACGGCAACGTTATCGCCGGGATCGATCAGGAATGTCGGGACCGGCACATCAGAATGGTGTTTGCCTCATTCAGTCGTGCGGTTCACTCGACCCCGGCGGCGTGGCCGCTCCCCCTGCACGACCCGGAAGTTGACGGGGTGATCCTGACCGGCGCGATCCCCACCCACGTCATTGAACAAATCCGCCTGCAGACTGGCAAGCCGATTGTCCTGGTTGACGCGTACGCACCCGGCTGCGATATGGTCGTGGCGGACAACGTTATGGGTGGCTATCACGCCGTGCGCCACCTCATCGAGCAGGGACACCGGCATATCGGGTTGATCGGCACGCAGCCCGGTGCGTTCCCCAGCTTTTTGCAGCGCCGCGAAGGGTATTTGCGGGCGCTCGCCGATTACGGCATCTCAGACACCTATATTGTGGACAGCTCGCACCTGATGGATGCGACGTATGAGGCAACGCGAACCCTGCTGAAGCAGCATCCACAAGTCACCGCCATCTTCTTCTGTCTGGACTTGGTCGCCAACCACGTCATCCAGGCGGTGCGCGACTCGGGGCGGGAGGTGCCCGACGATGTTTCGGTGATCGGGTTTGACGACCTGCCGCTCGCCGCGCAAACGGTCCCACCGCTGACGACCATGCATGTTGACATCCCCTTGATGGGGGTTTTGGGGGTTCGGCAGCTTATCGAGCGCATGAAACACCCGGAGAATGTGACCACAAAGATTTTGCTGCGGCCCCAACTGGTCATTCGCGAATCGGTGAAGGCGCTGCGCCCGTCGTAGGTCGTCGTTCATCGAGGCGCGACCTGAACTTTTTCACCGCCGCCCGTCCCAATGCTGGCTCCTTCTTGGTGCAGGTGACGGAAATCGCGGGGAGAGCTTTTCCTTTATTTCGAGCGGCTGTCGGGGGGACGCCGCCACCGGCACCTGTATTGCAAGGAGCTTGCCATGAAATTCCGCAACCCCATTCTGCCAGGTTTCTATCCTGACCCCTCGATCTGTCGCGTAGGCGAAGATTACTATCTCGTCACATCGTCCTTCGAGTACTTTCCGGGACTGCCGATTTTTCACAGCCGCGACCTGGTGCACTGGCGGCAGCTTGGGCATGTCATCGACCGCCCGACCCAGCTTTGCCTGGATGGTCTGCAGTCGTCCAAAGGGCTGTATGCGCCGACGATCCGCTATCACGACGGCACGTTTTACGTTATCAATACGCTCGTCCCCAACGCCGAGAATCCTGTTCCGCCGTATGGCAACTTCATCGTGACGGCGACCGACCCGGCGGGCCCGTGGTCTGATCCGTATTGGCTCGACGATGCGCCGGGGATCGACCCGTCGCTTTTGTTCGACGACGATGGGCGTGTGTGGTACACCGGCAACCGCGTTCCACCTAGCGGGGAAGAGTATCCGGGCCACCGCGAGATATGGCTTCAGGAGCTAGACCTCAAAACGATGCAATTGACCGGCCCGAAGTACGCGTTGTGGGACGGCGCGGCCAAGCAAGCGGTTCACCCTGAAGCGCCCCATCTCTACAAGGTCAACGGGATGTACTACCTGCTGATTGCCGAAGGTGGCACGGATGCTTACCACGCCGTCACGATCGCGCGCAGCGAAAACGTGACCGGCCCGTATGTCTCGTGTGGCCGCAATCCCATCCTCACCCATCGCGAGCGCGGATACTTTTCTGAAATTGCGGCGACGGGGCACGCCGATCTGGTGCAAACGCAGCATGGCGAATGGTGGCTTGTGGCGCTGGGTGTGCGCCCGTACAGCTACCCGTTTGAACCGGGGTATTACTACAACCTGGGCCGCGAGACGTTTCTTGCGCCGGTAAGCTGGGAAATCGACGGGTGGCCGGTGGTAAATCCTGGGCGCGGTGGGATCGAGCCCGAATTCCCCCGGCCGAACCTTCCTGAGCATCCCTGGCCTGTCGCCCCGGCGCGCGACGATTTTGACGCGGACCGGCTGGCTTTCTGCTGGAATTTCCTGCGTACCACGAATGATCCGTTCTGGAGCCTGACGGAACGGCCGGGCCATTTGCGCCTGCGGTTGCGGCCGCAAAAACTGAGCGAGTGGGCGGCTCCCAGCTTTGTCGGGCGGCGCCAGCAGCATAAGAGCTTTGTCGCGCAGACGGCGATGGACTTCACGCCGCAGCACGCGCACGAGTGCGCGGGAATGGTGGTGCTCCAAAGCAGCGACTATCATTTCCGCTTCGTGGTGTCGCGGGACAACGGCGCGAGCGTTCTGCGGCTCATCCGGCGGAAGAAGGGTGAGGAAACCACCCTCGCGGAGAAGCCGGTGACACCCGGCCGCATTTATCTCCAAGTCGGAGCGCAAGGGCAGGCGTATAGCTTCAGCGTTAGCCTGGACGGGAACCAGTGGGAGCCTGTCGCGGAATGCGTGGATGGGCGAATGCTCAGCACGACCGTTGCGGGGGGATTCGTCGGCACCTATATCGGCATGTATGCCAGCAGCAACGGGCATCCCAGCCAGGCGATAGCCGATTTTGACTGGTTTGAATACGCCGGCACGGACGAAACGTAACACACCAGAAAGGCAGGGGGCATTCCATCGGATAGGAGAGGAAAATGGCTCGCAAAACTCCGATCGTCCTGCTCGTTCTTATGCTGGTTTTCGCAGGCTTGCCTGGCACCACACTGGCGCAGAAAGGTGAGAATCCCGTGCCGCCCACCACAGGAGCATTCTATAGCGGCGAATACCGCAATATGCTCAAAGAATGGGGTCTCAGCGACGAGGAAATCCAGGCGCGTATTGACGAGGTCTGGAACCAACTCTTTTACGGCGACGACGACACGGAGCGTGTGTACTATCCCGTCGAAGACGACATGGCCTACATCCTAGACGTCAACAACAACGACGTCCGCACCGAGGGCATGTCGTACGGCATGATGATCGCGGTGCAGCTTGACAAACAAGAGGAGTTCGACCGCCTCTGGAAGTGGGTCAAGACGCACATGTACAATGAAAGCGGGCGCTTCGCGGGATATTTCGCCTGGCACTGCACGCCGGACGGCTTGAAGATTGACGAGGTCCCGGCGCCGGATGGCGAGGTCTGGTTTGCTACGGCGCTGTTCTTCGCGGCTGGCCGCTGGGGGAATGGCGAGGGGATTTTCGATTATCAGGCGGAAGCCAACGCCATTCTGCACACGATGCTGCATAAGGCAGACGATCCCCGGAGCGGCTCGGGCAATATGTTCCACGCCGAAAACAAATACGTGCTGTTCGGCCCCAGTGGTGGCTCGGCCCTGCACACCGATCCCTCGTATCACATGCCGCATTACTACGAATTGTGGGCGCGCTGGGCAGACGAAGATAACGACTTCTGGGCCGAAGCGGCCACCGCCAGCCGGGAGTTCTTCAAACTCGCCGCCCATCCTGAAACCGGCCTGATGCCGAACTACTCCGAGTTTGATGGCACGCCCAAGCCCTCGGGCGATTACGGCGAATTCTTCGGCGCGGACGCGTGGCGCACGCCCTCGAATGTTGCGGTGGACTACGCATGGTTCGCCGCCGATCCCTGGCAGATCGAGCAGAGCAACCGTATTCAGGCGTTTTTCCATTCGGCAGGCATGGGGACCTACGCCGATAAGTGGCGCGTGGACGGCAGCGAAGCGATGACGCCCTGGCACTCGCTGGGGCTGGTCGCGACCAACGCAGTAGCCAGCCTGGCGGCGACCGAACCGATCGCCTGGGACTTCATCGAGGAATTCTGGAACGCGCCGCTGACTACCGGGCGGTATCGTTACTATGACGGCCTGCTCTATATGTTGAGCCTACTGCACCTGAGCGGCCAGTTTCAGATTTACGCGCCGCCTGTTTCGTAAATTCTGAAGGGTATTGCTGGCGCGAGGCGGTTTCGCGCCTGAGAACCAACAGCGAGATAGACCCGTTGGGCGCCCTGTCAGAGTGCGCTCCGACGGGTCTATTGCTGTTTCGTTCAGTTGGCAGCTTGAGCGAAGAAACCCGAGAATCTGTCAGCGCGGCGTGCGCCAACGTAGGTGAGAGGCACACAGACGGGGCAGTGGCCCGGCTCAACACCGGCACTTTTATGAGTAAATGATGAGAAACGCTGCTGACCTGTCATTTTGACGCTTCCTTGTTCGACGTTTTTATAGAAGGGCACAACAGCCTACAAGCTACACGCCAACACAAGGAGGATTTCGATGAGCGCGAAGAAAACAGCCGAAAACACCGCCAAGGGATTCACGGCTGAAGAGAAAGCCGCGATGAAGGAGCGCGCCCGAGAATTGAAGGCGGAATCCCGCGCGAAGCGGAAAAGAGAAGATGGCGAACGCGACCTGCTCGAGAAGATCGCCGAGATGCCGGAATCGGACCGCGTTATCGCCGAGCGGATCCATGCGATCGTCACGGCCAACGCGCCCGATCTGCTGCCGAAGACGTGGTACGGGATGCCTGCCTATGCTAACCAGGAGGGCAAGGTTGTTTGCTTCTTCCAGGCGGCTGACAAGTTCGGCACGCGGTACGCGACGTTCGGCTTCAACGACTCAGCGCATCTCGACGATGGCAACATGTGGCCCACGGCCTTCGCGGTGAAGGGATTGGGCCCTGAGGAAGAAGCAAGGATCGCGGAGCTTGTGAAGCGCGCGGTGAGTGCGTGACAAGTTTCGATTTGAAGAATCCCAGGGAGTCTGTCCCTGCGCGCCTGCAAGGGGGCTGGCTCCCTGCCATATCTGCCGCGTTCCACGGGAGGATGAACACGTGAAGTACATGCTGCTGATGTACGCCAGCCAGATGGAGGAGCCGAGCGCTCCTGAAGATCAACAGGCCGTTCAAGACACCTGGATGAAGCTCTTGCAGGAAATGAGCGCCGCGGGCGTGCTGGAATCGACTGGAGGACTACCTGCCGGAACAGCCACCACGATCCGGGTGCGCGACGGCAAGACGCTGATCACTGATGGGCCGTTCATCGAAACACACGAGCAGTTGGGCGGCTACTTCCTGTTGAACTGCGAAAACCTCGACGAAGCGATTGCGTGGGCGGCGAAGATCCCGTTTGCGCACGACGGCGCGATAGAGATCCGCCCGTTGTGGGCGCCCGACTAACCTTGCCGGAAGTGGGATGACCGCAGCGGCTCAGATCGAGCGGACCTTCCGCGAAGAGCATGGACGCGTTCTAGCGGCGCTGATCAGCCAGCTTGGGGATTTTGAGTTGGCGGAAGACGCGCTGCAAGAGGCGCTGGTCAATGCGCTGGAACGCTGGGAAGTCGACGGCGTTCCGCGCAACCCTGGCGCGTGGTTGCTAACCGTCGCCAAGCGCCGCGCCATCGATCGTATGCGCCGTGCGGCGGTCTGGGAGCGCAAAGCGGCCATCCTGGCACCCCTTCCGGACGATGACGAAATGGAAATCGAGATGGACGACTCGATTCCGGATGAGCGACTGAAGCTGATGTTTACCTGCTGCCATCCCGCGTTGGCGGTCGAGGCGCAGGTCGCGCTGACGCTGCACACGCTCGGCGGCTTGTCGACGGCGGAAGTCGCGCGGGCGTTCCTCGTCCCGGTGCCGACGATGGCGCAGCGGTTGGCGCGGGCGCGGCGCAAGATCCGCGACGCGGGGATCCCGTATCGCGTACCGCCCGCCGAGCTGCTCCCGGAGCGGCTCGAAGCGTTGCTGGCGACGATCTACCTGATTTTCAACGAGGGGTATGTCTCCACCGGCGGGGAGTCGCGAACCCGTCCCGATCTGTGTGGCGAGGCGATCCGCCTGGGGCGCGTGCTGGTTTCGCTGCTGCCGGAGAGCGCCGAGGCGCGCGGGCTGCTGGCGTTGATGCTCCTGCACTATTCGCGGCGCGAGACGCGGCTCAACGCGGAGGGGGAGCTCGTTTTGCTGGACGAGCA
>CBINGT010000166.1:0-7663 GCA_966250245.1 uncultured Anaerolineae bacterium | reverse complement strand
ACCGAGACGCCTACCTTCACGGCGACGCCCAGCAATACGCCGAGCGTCACGCCGACTTTCACCGCGACTAGCACAGGGACCGTCACGCCCTCGCCCAGCGCGACCGCGACCGATCCGCAGACCGCTACCCGCACGCCGACTGAGACGCCGACGCGCACCGCGACGGCCACGCGCACGCCGACGCCGCGCCCGACTGTGACCCCTCTGCCGACGCAGACGCCGCTGCCGAGCGCCACGCCAACGCTGCCGCCAACCGAGACGCCTACGTTCACCGCGACGCCCAGCGTCACGCCGAGCATCACGCCCACGCCGACCGCGACGCTCCGCCCCCTGGAAGCGTACACCTTCACGCCCTGGCCGTCGGTCACGCCGGAGCAAGCGGGAACGCCCTCGGTGCTGCTCCCGTCGCCCACCGCACCGCCGCCGGTCGAGTTCGCAACGTTCACGCCGTTCCCGACGCAGACGCCGGACCCCGCGCACGCGCCGCTGGTGCTGCCGACGCCTACGCCGCGCCCGCCGATTGTCTCGCCGCCGCCGACGCAAGGGCTTGACTCGGGCGAGCCGGATTTCAGCCTGGGTCCGTCGCCCACACCCCCGCCGGGCGAACCGGGCATCTTCTTCGACCCCGGCGCCGTAGCGACCGCGGACGTCGCACCGGTCGCACCCCCGGCCGAGCTCGGCGCAGCGGAAATCGGGGGCCCGCCCCTGCCCGAGCAGGAGAGCGTCATCGTCAGCTACCAGGGGCAGGTCGTCCCGCTGCTGACGCTCACTGGCGGCTTGAACGCCGCGCCACTGGCGCAGGGCGACATCTTCGATGTAGCGTCCACAGGAGCGATCGCGGCCATCGGCAGCGCGCCGAGCGGCCAGTCCGAGCTGCGGATCAACGGGCAGCCGCTGACCGTGTCGCCCTCCAGCCAGTTCGGGCTGAACACCAATCTGCGCTACGCCGACGTCGAATGGGCGCCGGACGGGTCGCGACTCGCCTTCCACGTCAACGCGGCCAACCCTGACGACCCGACCGCCATCGACAGCGGTGTGTGGGTCTACCGGCCGGGCGAGGATACGGCGCACCAGGTTTTCCGCACCGGCTTCGAGGGGCACGTCGCGCAGGCGCACGAGCAACGCGCCGCGACCGATATCACGTGGTCGCCGGACGGGTCGGCGCTGCTGATCCGCGTGACGACGCCGCGCGGGTTCGCGAACGTGGTGACCCCCGCCTCGCACGACGTCAACCTGGCGCCCGATGGCGGCTTCATCGAGTCGCTGCCCTTCGCCGACGCGACGTGGGCGGCCAACGGTCGGGATGTGATCGTCAGCGGGGCGGTGTGGGACGGCGGGCCGGAAGTCGTCGGGCGGGTAAACACACAGACCGGCGAGTACCGGGAGTTCCTCAACCAGCAGACAACCGGGCTGGTGA
The DNA here is from genome assembly GCA_966250245.1 of uncultured Anaerolineae bacterium. Lineage (GTDB taxonomy): Bacteria > Chloroflexota > Anaerolineae > Aggregatilineales > Aggregatilineaceae > DYGX01. The sequence continues at coordinate 6,246 of CBINGT010000166.1, read as the reverse complement.
TGCGCGCAGCGTTCGAGGTCGAGCCGCCGAGCAGCACGGAGCCAAACGCCTCGCCGGGGCTGATCGCGTTCCTGGGCGGGCCGTCGCCGGATGGGTTCGCGCTGTACACATTCAGGCCGGGCGGCGCACCCACGCCCGTCTCCGGCACGATCCCCGGCCAGGTGCAGCACGCCGAATGGAGCCGCGAGCGCCGCGCCGCGCTGGTGACGGTCCAATCCCCGACCGGCCCGCGCCTGTGGATCGTGCGGCTCGACGGCTCCGCGCAGGACGTGACCCCCGCCGCGGGCCCGTTCACGGATGCGGGGTGGAATTAGCGGTTAGCCAAGAGCGACGCCCCTCTCCCTCGCGCGTCGTAGGGGCGGACCAAGCTCCGCCCCGCGCTATACCCCCATCCCCCGGCCCCTGCCCCCAACCCCACGCAAGCGGAGGGAAGGGGAGCGCGTCAGCGCCCTTCTCTCCCGACTCCCCATTCCCTACTCCCCACTCCCTATTCCCTGCTTTTCGCCGCTCCTGTTGGCACTCGCACCCCCGCAAGCGTATGACCTAAGTATGACTGTGTTGTATGGGAGCGGGAGATGCGATGGCAAAGAAGCTATTTGACCTGTTGAAGACCACATATCAGGAGTGGAAAGACGACAAGGCGTCGCGGCTGGCGGCGGCGCTGTCGTACTACACCATTTTCTCGCTTGCGCCGCTGTTGCTGGTCGCGATCACGATTATCGGTTTCGTGGTGGACCCCGCCGACATCAGGGGCAAGCTGTACACACAAATCGAGGACCTGGTCGGGGCAGAGGGCGCTGAGATGGTCGAGACGATGGTGACCAACGCCGCTACATCCGACTCGAAGGGGCTGGCGGCGGTGATCAGCGTCGTGACGCTGCTGATCGGCGCGACCGGGGTGTTTATGGCGCTGAAGGACGCGCTCAACACGATCTGGGAAGTCAAGCCTGCGCCGGGTCGCGGCATCGGTGGCCTGATCAAAGACCGGCTGCTGTCGTTCTCGCTGATCCCGACGATCGGCTTTCTGCTGCTCGTCTCGCTGGTAGTGGATGCCGTCCTCACGGCGCTGATGAACTCCGCCAGCGACATCTTCCCGAGCGCCCTGTGGATGTACGCGATCCGGATCGCGAGCCTGGTGCTGTCGTTCCTGGTGGTGACCGGGCTGTTCGCGATCATTTACAAGGTGCTGCCGGATGTGAAGATCGCGTGGAAAGACGTGTGGGTCGGCGCGGCGGTGACGGCGGTGCTGTTCACGATCGGGCGGTTCGCGATCGGGCTGTACATCGGGAGCAGCGGAACGGCGTCGGCCTATGGCGCAGCGGGTGCGCTGATCGTGATCCTGCTGTGGGTGTACTACGCGGCGCAGATTCTATTCTTCGGCGCGGAGTTCACGCAGGTCTACGCGCGGACCTACGGCACGCGCCTGGAACCGGAAGACGGCGCAGTCCGCATGACGGACGAGGAACGCACGCAGCAGGGTATGCAGCCTCACGATCGCGAGCGCCCCGCCCCACGCGAGCAGCGGCTGGCGGCGCCGGGCATCGCGCACGCGTCCTACGTGCAGAAGGGCAAGCCGGTCGGCTATGCGCTGGCCGGGCTGATGGCGTTTTTCCTGGGCGCGTTTTTGACGAAGGGGGAGTAGAGCCAGTGAGGGAGTGGGGAATCGGGAGTAGGGAGTCGGAGGGAAAGCGGCGCCCGAGCGAGTCTGGGGATGCGGGGAGCACAGGACGGGGGTGGGGCAAGCGCTAGTTTTCCCCCCATCCTTCCGACCTTCGGTCGGCGTTCCTTCCCCCACAAGGAGGGAAGGAAAAGACCCTGCCCGCGACCAGCTCCCCTTCCCTCTTTATGGGGTGAGGGCGGGCCATAAACGGGCGGAGCAAGCTCCGCCCCTACATCGCCGCGTGGAATTACGTACGCCCGGCCAATTGAACCGCTCCCCTATTCCCTACTCCCCACTCCCTACTCCCTGCTGCTTTTTGCCCTTGCTAGCCGCTAATCGCTAACTGCTAACCGCTGCTCTTGTGCTACAATTCCGCCATGCGCAACCATCATTTCCTCACCCTGCTCATCGTCGTGGCCGCGCTGGCACTCGCGCCGCTGAGCGTTGCCCGAGCCCAGTCCGAGCCTGACGCCTGGACGACTGGCCGCCTCAACCTGCGCGCCGGACCGGGCACCGAGTTCGACGTGCTCGGCCAGCTACAGCCAGGAGCGGGCGTCGTGCTGGAAGCGCGCAGCCCTGATTTCGGGTGGCTGCTGGCGCTGGCGGCGGACCGCTCGGCGCGGGGGTGGATCGCGTCCGGCTATGTGACGCTGCGCCCCGGCTTCGCGGTCGACCGGCTGCCCGTCAGCGAGGACCTGCTCGATCCGGACGCGGGTCCGCTGCCGGTGGCGATCGCGCCGCAGTACGAGATCGTGGACTGGTACGGGGATGCCGACGTGGTCCGCACGCTGGCCGAACGGATCGACCTGGAAGCCTACCCGCTCATCCCTGAAGCAACGCCGACCGCGCGCCGTATCTACCGTCAGGGGCAGGCGATGGGCCGCGATCCGCACGCGATCGCCAAGGTGGGCGACTGCAATTCGGTCGGCTACGTCTTCCTGCACCCGTTTGGCGAAGGGCGCTATCATCTGGGCGAGTATGAGGCGCTCCAGCCGGTGATCGATCACTTCGGCGCGTCATTCAACGTGCTGACCCGCGCCGCACACAACGGCATGAACGCAGCCGCCGTGCTCGACCCGTTGTGGGCCAATCCGGGCGCGTGCGAGCCGGGCGAGTCTCCGCTGGCGTGCGAGTACCGGTTACGGAATCCGGCGTTCGCGATCATCATGTTCGGGACGAACGACCTCGTCGCGCTCGACCACGAACAGTTTGACCGGGGTCTTCGGAGCGTGGTGGTCGAGACGATGCACGCGGGGATCGTCCCGATCCTCAGCACCTTTCCACGCCACCTCTCGCTGCCGGAGCGATCCATTCTCTACAACCAGATCGTGGTACGCGTGGCGCTCGACTACAACCTGCCGCTGATCAACCTGTGGCGCGCGCTGGAGCCGCTACCCTCGCACGGCATCGCGGAAGACGGGTTCCACCTCAGCGGGCCGCTGACGAGCGCAGGCGACTTCGCCACCCCGGAGAATTTGAAAACCGGCTTCCCTCTACGCAACCTGCTGACGCTGCAGGCGCTCGATGCGGTGTGGCGGGGAGTCAGCAGTTAGCGGCTAGCTAAGAGCGAAAAGCGGTGGGAATAGGGAATGAGGATGTAGGGTGCGGAGCTTGCTCCGCCCGTTTTTTGTTCGGCTCACATAACGGGACTGGAAAGCGCGCACTAAAACCTCACCCCTTAACCCCCAGCCCCTTTTCCCCTCTCCGTAAACGGAGAGGGGCCAGGGGTGAGGTTCCGCGTGCTGACGACATGCGCTTATTGCTTTCGGGGAGTCGCTGGTAGGCAGCGAGGCGCGAGCGGTTTTTCTGTTCTTGGTGCATGAGTTAACGGGCGGAGCAAGCTCCGCCCCTACGACTCCCTACTCCCTATTCCCCACTCCCCATTCCCCGCTTTTCGCTAACTGCTAGCCGCTGCCCATATGGCGTTTCGCGGCAGTCGCTTTAGAGTCATGTGTATGTGATGCGATATGGAGGCTGCCCGATGGCCAACCTGATCTACTTCATCCCTACGTCGCTGGATGGCTTTATCGCAGGTGAAAACGATAGCCTGGATTGGTCAGTGCCGGACGAAGAAGTGCTCGCCTTCATCAGCGATGCGATCCGTCCCGTCGGCACGTATCTGTATGGTCGCAAGAACTACGAGACGATGGCGGTGTGGGAGACACCCGAGGCCATCCCTGGCCTGTCTTCGGCCGAGATGGAATTCGCGCGGATCTGGCAGGCAGCCGATAAGATCGTCTACTCCAAATCGCTGGAGACTGTCGCGACGCCGAAGACGCGTCTTGAGCGGGAGTTTGACCCGCAGGCGATTCGCGATCTGAAGGCCCAATCGCCCCACGATCTTTCGGTGGCGGGTCCGAACCTCGCCGCGCAAGCGATCCGCGCCGGGCTCGTCGACGAGTTCCAACTGGTCGTCGCTCCTTTTGTGCTCGGCGGCGGCAAGCGGGTTCTGCCTGACGTCCGCATGGGGCTAGAGCTTCTGGATGAGCGCCGGTTTGGGAGTGGATGGGTTTTTCTCCGCTATCGGCTCAAAGGTAGGGAATAGGCAGTCGGGTGTAGGGTGCGGAGCTTGCTCCGCCCGTTTTCCACACAGCAACACGGAAAGGCTACTCGTAAAACCTCACCCCTTAACCCCCGGCCCCTCTCCGTAAACGGAGAGGGGCCAGGGGTAAGGTTCGGGCGCCCCGCGTGTTTCTGCAGAGCGCCCTGCCCTTGCTTTTAGCTAACGGCTAACCGCTAACCGCTAACCGCTGCTCTTAGTTCTGCGGCGTCGGCGGGATCAGCACGACCGTCCCGGCGGCGGGGATCGCCGCGCAGGTGTAGCCGTCTTCCTCGAACGACGGCATCTCGAAGGTCGTGCGCGGCGAGTTCAGCGCGCTCAGGTAGATGAAGCGGCCCGACCCTTCCAAGCAGATCGTCACCTCATGCGCGAAGGTCTGGCTCGCCAGCCCGATACCGTCCACCCCGAAAACATCCACCGCCGTGATCACGCCATACTCGATCAGGCCGGGATCCCCGATGCGGCCGGGATCCGCCGGATTCGGGAAGACGCCATCGCGCGCCAGCACGCGGCAGTGGACGAAGCCACCGTTCACCGCGCCATCCGGCACGATCGCGCGGACGCCCGGTGTCGCCTGGCCGCTCAGGTCCATGCACAGCGGAGCCTGCGCGCGGCGATGGTCTGCCTCGGTGTAGACGGGCACGTCCGGATCCTGTGTCGGCTGCGGACCGGGCGGCTCCGGTGTGTTCGAGGGCTCGGCTGTAGGCGTGTCAGGAGGCGGCTCGATCGGCGGCAACTCAGTCACCGGTGGAACGTCGGTCGGCGGCGGCACCTGTGGCGGCGGCGCAGCCGGTGGCGGAGGTGGTGGTGGAGCCAGTTCCGGATTCACCGTGACGTTGAACGTGATGCTGGCGGGCGGATTCACCAGGTCGTTGGCGGACACAGAGGCGGTCGTCGTGCCGGGCCCGACCCCCCTCAGCCGCAGATACGGCCCTGGGATGACGAACGCCGATAGCACCGCCCCGTTGCCAGAGCTCCCGATCAACACAACGCCGGACGGGTTCTCGTCCGTCACCGTGATCGGCAGGTCCACGGTCTGGCCGACCGTCAGCGTCTGGTCCGCGATGGGCGCGAGGATGGGCGGCTGGTTGAGCGCGCCTGAGGTGGTGTAGGCCACGTCGAGGCAGGCGATCGCGTCGCTCGTCGGGTCTTCGAGCGTCACAAAGTCGATGCCGTCGGAATGGTTATCCTGCTCAGGAAAGGCGAGCGCGAGCGCATACGGGCCGGGGCCGGTGAAGAAGCTGGTCGGCAGGCTGACGCTGACCAGATTGCCCGGCAGCATCGGCGCAGGCATGACCGCCAGCACCGGGCCGAGCCCTGGCTGGTTATTCCAGGTGAGCGTGCCCTGGCTCCAGTCGGCGCTGGTCGAATGCACGTTGATCGGGAATTGCGTCCCGCCAGTGCCCGACGACCGGACCGTGATATTGAACTGGACGCTCGTGAGCGTCGAGCCGGGCGGCAGCGAGGACAGGTCGAACCGGAGATAGGTGATAATCCGCTCGAGCCGCCCGCTGATGGGGTGAATCGTATCGACTTCCACGCGCAAGTCGCCGCCATAATTGGTGTCCGGATGCAACTGCTCGACGCGCGTGTCGTCCGTCACACAGAAGGTGCCCGTCTGGGCGAGAGCGACGCGTCCGGGCGCGGTCAGGCTGGTGAAGTCCATCGGCGCGGCGAGGATGCTCAACACCACAGCAAGGACTCCAACGATAAAGCGTGTGCGGTTCTTGAGTTGCATGCTCGTTATTTTCCCCTCTACTCCAACTAAAGTTGTCCATCCGGTGGGGAGTGGGAACGGTTGGAAGGGGATCGGGCGCTCGCAGGGGTGCTGCGGCGGCCCAAGCTCGCCATCGTGGTCGCCAATCGGCGACGTGGCGCGGTGGCGCGTCTCCTTTCCGTAGGCTGCGGCGAACGGGTCTGCACAGCGCGGGCGGCGCACCAGCGAGGTACTTTGCGGCAGCGGGTCGGCGCGGGGTGATCCGTCTCACCTGCGCGGGGAGAGGGCGCTCCTGGCTGCAGCGAAGGG
>CBINGT010000165.1:0-7663 GCA_966250245.1 uncultured Anaerolineae bacterium | reverse complement strand
TCAGCGGCGCCAGCGGCGGGCCGCTGCCGTGACGGAAGAGGATGGGGAATGAAGGTAGAAGTGCGGTTGCTCGCCAGCCTGCGAAACGCTGCGGGCCGGGGCACGGTGACGCTCGTGCTGCCGCCCGGTGCAACGCTCGACGACGCGATCGCGTGCCTGCTCGGCGAGATTCCGGCGCTCCGCGAACACGTCCCGATGTGGCATCTGGCGGTCAACGGGACGCACGCCGAGCACGACGCCGTCCTGCAGCCGGGCGACCAGATCTCGATCTTTCCGTATATCGCAGGCGGGTAAAGAGCAGCGGTTAGCAGTGAGCGATTAGCCATTAGCAAGAACAAAAAGCTGATAGGCTGGACGTCGACGCTGGCTGGGTAAACCTCCCCCCTTACTCCCGGCCCTTTTTCCCCTCTCCGTTCACGGGCCAGGGTGTGGTTCCGCGCGCCGACAAAATACGCTCATTGCTTTCGAGGGGTGACGGCCCTTCGCTCTTGCTAGCTGCTAACCGCTAATCGTTAACTGCTCTACACTGGCACCCAGAACCCGAACAGACTCCCCCGGCCCGGCTCGCTGTCCATGTACACGTTCCCATTGTGGTAGCTTACTGCCGCCTTGACGACCGACAGGCCAAGCCCCACACCGGGGAAATCGTTGGCGGTCGCTTCGACGCGGAAGAACGGGTCGAACAGCCGCGATTGCTGATCGGTAGGGATGCCGATCCCGCAGTCTTCGACCTCAATTGCCACGCACGCCTGCGGACCGTACTGCTTCTCTCGCGCGCGCACCACGACCCGCCCGCCGCGAGGCGAGTATTTGATCGCGTTGGAGATGAGGTTGATAAGCGCGCGCTCCAGGCGGAGCGGGTCGCCCCGCCCGTCGGATAGCTTCTCCGGGCACTCAACCAACAGCGCGCAGCCGTTTTCGGCCGCCTCGGCCTGCATCGACTCGACCGCTCTGGTGATAACCTCGGTCCAGACCACCGGCTGCGCGAGCCGGTGCTGCTCCTCGATACGCTCCAATGAGAGCAGGTTCGAGACGATGTCCTGCATCTGATCAGCCGCTTCGGCGGCGCGCCGCAGATACGCCTGGCGGCGATCAGGCGACAACTCGTCAAACCGGCGCTCCATCACGTCAAGGTACGCTTGGAGCCGCGTCAGCGGGCCGCGCAAATCATGCGAGGCAAGGCGGATCATCTCCGACTTAACCCGCTCCAGTTCGCGCACCTCGGCGAACAATTGCGCCTGCTCGAACGCGATCGCGGCTTGACTCGCCAACGCGCGGCACGTCTGGAAATCGGCGTCAGTAAACTGATGCGCCGGGTCGTCTCGCAGCAGCGCAACGCCGACCAGCTTCGCCTGGCTGAAAACCGGCACGGCAACCAGTTCGTGCCCTTCCTCGACACAGGACGTGTCCGCGAATGCCTCCCGCACCTGCTCGACCGTGTAGCGGACGGCCTCATGCTGCTCGAGCACCGGGTCCAGCAGCGGCGAAGCAAAGCTCAGCCGGTCGCCGGGGCGTAAGGGCGGCCCCAGGTGCGCGGTAATTTCCGGCCAGACGGCCTTCACCACGCCGGAGCGCCCCACCGGGTCAAAGTCGCAGATCGCTGCGGCAATGGAACGCGTCAGGCGGGTCATTTGTTCCGCGAAACGCTGCAGGATCACGTCCAGGTCGAGCGACGAGAGAATCGACTGGCTCGCATTGTACAGTGCGTCAACCTGCTCGAGGCGTGCGGCAAGCTCCTCCGCCTGGGCGCGCTGCTTCTCGTACAGCCGTACGTTCTCGTAGGCGATCCCCGCCTGCTGCGCGAACGGCAACAACATACGCACGTGCTCGTCGTTGTAGAAATTCGGCGTCACAGAGTCGAGCGCAAACAGCCCGACGACCTCGCCGTGCATCAGGAAGGGCATCCCGAGCCAGCTTCGAACGTGTTTTGCACCGGGCGTTTCCTTCCAGATGGCGCTGTGGCGGACGTCTGGCACAACCAGCGGCGTGCGATGCATCACCAGATAACGGATGTACGTCGCCTGCGCTAGCGGAAACTCGACCGAGCAGACATCTTCCAGCGGCGTGCCGAAGTCGTCCTGCCCGATGCAGTGGACAATTCGCGCGACGCCATCACTCACCAGCATCACGTTTGCCGAGTCAAACGGCACGATCCGCCGAGCCTGGCTCAGCAGGCGAGCCAGCATCTCGTCGAGCTCGAGCGTCGAGGTCAGCACCGCGCCTACCTCGCGCAACGTATCGGCGATCTCGCGCTCGTGGCGTAGCCTCTGCTCGATCTGCTCGCGCTGTTTAGCTGCCCCGATGCTGGCTGCTAGCGTCTGGAGCGCGCTGGTTTCCTCGCGCGACCAGACACGCCGCCCATGTAGATCGCACAGCCCGATGAACCCCCACAGGCGGACCTCGATAAAGATCGGCGCGATGATGAGCGACTGCACGTGGAACTGCTCGCACGCCGCGGCGCGTAGCTCGGGCAGCGTTTCAGACGTGCCAGTGATCATCTCGTAACGCTCTAACCGCGCGTAAAGCCCGTCCAGATTGTTCTGGTGCACGGGAATCCGCTCGGGGAAGTCCACCATGCAGCCTTCAAGACCGGGGCGCAGCCAGTGCTGTTTGCGAACGAACAGCGTTTCGTACTCTTCGGGCGCGGACTCAATCTGGAAAACCGCGACACAGTCTGTATCCGACGCTTCCCCGATGATCGCCAGCGCCTCGGTAACGGTGCGGTCGTAGCTGCCCGGCTGCATGAGGCGATTGGTCGCGTTGGCGACGCCTTGCAGCAGCGCATCCCGCCGCCAGACGGAGCCGTCTGCGTGAGCGGGCGGGTGGGCAGGCTCATTCTCCTCAACTGCGCGAAGTTGGATCATCAGGCACGGGTTGCCGTGCATTTCAGTCGAGTGAATGACGATGTCGGCCATGGTAGGCTGGCCGTTTTGCGTCTCGATCATCTCGCGCAAATGCCGCACCTGGCCGTCGTGCAGCCCCGTCAGCGCCTGTTCCAGGCGGCCGCGCTCGCTCGGCGGAAAGAAATCGAGCAGCCCGCATTCAGAGAGGGCCTCTTGCGGGCAGGCGATGAACGCCTCCGCCGCCTGATTGGCATACACGATTGCGAGCGTTGCCCGGTCCAGCACCAGGATCGGCATGGGCAACGCATCTAAAATATCGTCACGATAGCGCCACGTATTCATCATGCTAACCGTCTATGCTGTCTAAATGCGGCCTCTCGTTCGGTCTTGCGGGTCAGCGCCCACGCCAGAGCGCCAACCAGCGCCAGCCCGAGCAGCGCGGCCAGCCCGCTTTCCGGGAACCACGCCGGATCCCCGGTGATCAGAGCCGGTCCGTTGAAGCGCAGCCCAAAGCCATCTTCAAAACTATACGTCGCCATGTTCCAGCCGAAGTGCAGCACCACAGGCAACGCCAGCAGCCTGCCGCTTCGCTCGAACGCCCAGCCGAATACCACGCCCATAACCGTCAGGTTCGCAAGCGCCACCGGGATCAGGCTTCCGGGCACGTCCTGATAAATGAGATTTGGAAGATGAAATAGCCCAAACGATCCCGCCGCGATCCCCAGGCCGCGCCCTATGCCGAGCCGGTCGATCAGCAGCGCCTGCATCACGCCGCGAAAAGCCAGCTCCTCAAACCCGGCCACCAGAACCTGCTGCCCGCTTAAGACCAACAGAAAGCGTCCGAATGCCGCTCGCGGCCCATCGAGCGCGGCCCAACCGGCCACCGCCAGCGCCGCGTAGATCGCACCGGCTGCCAGCGCGGCGCCGATCGCGCCCGGCACCGCAACCCGCAGGGCGCGAATCGCCTCACCGCGCACCAGCGCGCCGGCTGATCGCCCGCTTAGCCACCAGACGGCCACTGCTCCGAGCGGCATGCCCGCATAATATACCAGGAAAGCCACCAGGCCGAATCCATCAACGAGCATTGTAGAAAGTCCGCCAACAAGCAACGCAAAGTAAATCCACAGCCAGTGCATACGTATCGGACTTCTTATCGGTCTGGAAACTTTGAGAGAATGAAAATGGCCCTACCCCCGTATCCCTTCAGATAGTATACCTCTCTGCGAGAAGCAAGCCAGTGAGGTGACCGTGACGCGCGCCGCGTTGGAAAGTCCGCGCAAAACCGGTATATTGGTAAACAGTGGCTCTCCCCTGGTTCCGCGATGCCACCGCCACTCTACAATTTGATTGGACAAGCATATGAAAGTGCAATTTCTCTTCTGGGAAGACTGCCCCTCGCACCCCGAAGCCTGGCAACGACTGCATGACGTGATGAACGAGCTGGGCATCGAGGCCGAGGTCGAGCGTATTGAGGTGACCACAGAAGAAGAGGCGCAGCGTTGGGGGTTCAGAGGCTCCCCGACTATTCTGGTCAACGGGCAGGACATCGATCCCCAGCCCGACGCCCCTGCCCGGTTGACATGCCGGCTATATTTTCATGAGGACGGGCGTCCGTCGCCGCTCCCCTCGCGCGGGATGATCGCCCGCGCTCTGGAAGCAGCGCGCGATCGCGATCCGTCCTACGCAGAGAAAGGACCGCAAAATGCTTGAAATCGGACAGCAAGCCCCAGATTTCGCCCTGCCCGGAATCGACGGGCAGACCCACCGCCTGAGCGACCTGCTGCGCGATCACCGCGCGGTCGCCGTCATCTTTAGCTGCAACCACTGCCCGTACGTCCGCGCCTGGGAAGGCCGCATGATCGACTTGCAGCGTGAATACGCCGAGCGCGGCGTCGCGCTGGTGGCGATCAATCCGAACGACGACGTGCGCTATCCCGACGACAGCTTCGAGGCGATGAAGCAGCGCGCGCAGGAGCAGGGGTTCAACTTCCGCTATCTGCGCGACGAGAGCCAGGAGGTCGCCCGCGCGTACGGCGCAGAGCGCACGCCGCACGTCTATCTGCTGGATTCGAGCGGCGTGCTGCGCTTCCGGGGCGCAATCGACGACAACTACGAGCAGCCCGAAGCCGTCCAGCACACCTATCTGCGAGACGCGATCGAAGCCGTGCTGGCCGGTCAGACGCCGCCGGTCGAGACAACACCCGCCGTCGGCTGTACAATTAAGTGGCGTGAGTAGGCTGTGACGGTGCCCGGCGCGCGGCCGCGTCGGGCGCTTTCCGCTACCACGTCGCCTGTTTTCTGAGCCTTTCTGTCACACACATCACAAGGAGCATGCGCCGCATGAGCTACCAGCATATTGTCGTCCCTGCGGATGGCGAGAAGATCACCTGCCTGGGCGACCCATCGTGCGTGCCCGATCACCCGATTATTGCGTTCATTGAGGGGGATGGCATCGGGCGGGACATTATGACCGCGTCCAAGCGCATCTGGGACGCAGCCGTCGAGAAGGCATACGGCGGCGCGCGCAAGATCGCCTGGATGGAGATTTACGCCGGAGAGAAAGCGGCCGGGCTGTACGATGGGAACTACATGCCCAGCGAGACGTTCGACGCCTTGCGCGAGTTCGTCGTCGGCATCAAAGGCCCGCTGACCACGCCGGTCGGTGGCGGCTTCCGCAGCCTCAACGTGACGCTACGACAAGAGCTTGACCTTTACGCCTGCATCCGCCCGGTGAAGTGGTACAAGGGCGTTCCCAGCCCGTTGAAAAACCCCGAAGCGGTGGACGTGGTCATCTTCCGCGAGAACACCGAAGACGTCTACGCCGGGATCGAGTACGCCGCCGGGACACCCGAAAACGAAAAGCTGGCGCGGTTCCTGCGCGAAGAAATGGGGGCGGAGTTCTTCGAGGGCAGCGGGCTGGGCATCAAGCCGATCAGCGCCTTCGGAACCAAGCGCCTGATGCGCGCCGCGCTGCGCTTCGCCATTGAGCGCGGGCGCAAGAGCATCACGATCGTCCACAAGGGCAACATCCAGAAGTACACCGAGGGCGCCTTCCGCAACTGGTGCTACGAGGTCGCGCGCGAGGAATTCGGCGAGCAGACCATCACCGAAGATGAGCTGTGGGACCAGTACAACGGTCACCAGCCCGAGGGCAAGATCGTGATCAAGGATCGCATCGCGGACATCATGTTCCAGCACATGCTGCTGCGCCCCAGCGAGTTCGATGTGGTGATCTCGCCGAACCTCAACGGCGACTATTTGAGCGACGCCATCGCGGCGGAAGTCGGCGGCGTCGGCATCGCGCCGGGTGCGAACATTGGGGACAACGTCGCGCTGTTCGAGGCGACGCACGGCACCGCGCCGAAGTACACCGATCTGGATAAGGTCAACCCCGGCTCGCTGATGTTCAGCGGCGTGATGATGCTCGAATGGCTTGGCTGGTGGGAAGCGGCGGAGATGATCTCCCGCGCGTACGAGAAGACGCTGGAGCAGAAGATCGTGACGTACGACTTCGCGCGCCAGATGACCAACGCCACCGAGGTCGGCACCAGCGCCTTTGCTACGGCGTTGATCCGCAATCTGGGGGAGTGAGTGGGTAGCGGTTAGCCATTAGCGATGAGCGGTTAGCGACAACCGAAGCGGTCCAGCGTGTCCGCTTGGGCTAACTGCTAAAAGCTAACCGCTAACCGCTTGGAATAATCGCTTAAAAAGGAAGGCGATCGTATGGAATACACGTATCTCGGAAGGACCGGGCTACAGGTCAGCCGCCTGTGCCTGGGCACGATGAACTTTGGGCCGCACACGAGCGAGTCCGATTCGTACGCGATCATGGATCGCGCGCTGGAGCTCGGCATCAACTTCTTCGACACCGCCAACGTCTACGGCTGGAAGAAGGGCGAGGGCGTCACCGAGCAGATCATCGGGCGCTGGTGGGCGCAGGGCGGCGGCCGCCGCGAAAAGGTCGTGCTGGCGACGAAGGTCTATGGCGCGATGGGCGACTGGCCGAACGAGTCGAAGCTCTCTGCCCTGCACATCAAGCGCGCGTGCGAGGCGAGCCTCAAGCGCCTGCAAACCGATTACATCGACCTCTACCAGATGCACCACATCGACCGCAACACGCCCTGGGAAGAGATCTGGCAGGCGATGGAGCAGCTCGTCCAGGAAGGGAAAGTAATCTACGTCGGAAGCAGCAACTTCGCGGGCTGGCACATCGCCCAGGCGAACGAGATCGCCAAGCAGCGGAACTTCATGGGGCTGGTGTCCGAGCAGAGCCTCTACAACCTCGCGGAGCGCACCGTCGAGCTCGAAGTCATCCCGGCGTGCGAGTCGTACGGCCTGGGCGTCATCCCGTGGAGTCCGCTGGCGGGTGGCGTGCTGGCAGGCGCGCTGCAAAAGGCCAGCGAAGGCCGCCGCGCCGATAAAAACACTCAGGAGCGGATCGAGAAGCTCCGCCCGCAGCTTGAGCGGTGGGAAGCGTGGTGCGCCGAGCGCGGCCAACACCCCGCCGACGTCGCGCTGGCGTGGCTGCTGCACCGGCCGGGCGTTACCGCGCCGATCATCGGCCCGCGCACGATGGACCAGCTCGACGGTGCGGTGCGCGCCGCCGAGATCAAGCTCAGCGAGGACGATCTCAAGGCGCTGGACGAGATCTGGCCCGGCCCCGGCGGCCCCGCGCCCGAAGCGTACGCGTGGTAGAAGCGCGGCCAGCGTGAGCTATCGAAAGGAACGAGGCGGATATCATCTGCGCGTAGAACCTCACCCCTGACCCCTCTCCGTAAACGGAGAGGGGAAAAGGGGCCGGGGGTTAAGGGGTGAGGTTT
>CBINGT010000164.1:0-7672 GCA_966250245.1 uncultured Anaerolineae bacterium | reverse complement strand
AACAGCGTCGCCAGCGCCAGCGGAATGAGGATCGAAATCGGCAGCGCGATCAGCATGTACGACAGCGTGACCCGCAGCGAGATTCCGACGTACGGGTCTTTGAGCAAGGTGCGGTAGTTTTGGAGGCCGATGAACTGGACCTCGTCCGGTTTGGTGAGTTGAAGGTCGGTGAAGGTAAAGACAAACGACGCGACCATCGGCGCGAGGTAGAAGGCCAGAAAGCCAATGATCCATGGCGAAAGGAAGACCCAGTCCCACAGTACTCGCGATTGATGGACAGTCAGCTTGCCGAAAAGAGTACGGCGACCGGCAGGGGCTGCCATACTCTGCGTTTGGTCAGCGACGGACATGGCCAATTCTCCTCAAACCTCAGTCGCTTTGGGGAAAGGGGTGGCAGCCCAAGAGCCGCCACCCCACACGGTATGCGGACAGCCCGCGCCAGATTAGCCTGTGGTTGAGGCTTCTGCCGCGGCGTCAAAGATGCCTTGCAGCGTCGCCAGCAGATTGTCGATCTCGGCGTCAACGTCAAGGCCGGGTGTTGCCTGCATGTGCAGCGACCAATTCTGGATGGCGACCACAGCCTCGCTGTAGTTCGGCAGCCAGCTTTCGTGGTTCGGGTTGTCGGGGTAGTTCGCGCTCTCAAGCACGACATCCCAGTTCACACCCTGGGAGAAGGTCGCGTCGAGATTCTCCAGGAAGGGCTCGAGATACACTTCGTCCGCCGGGGTAGCACCATAGGCCTGAAGCAGCGCAGGCATCGCCGGACCGGCCACCAGGTAATCCAGGACCTGGAACGCCTCGATGGGGTGCTCGGTGTATTCAAGGATCCGGAACGTGTCGGCGTGCATCTTGGCCGTGTACGTACCCTCATACGACGGAACGACCGCGATGTCCCAGTTCGGAACATCCAGTAGACAGCAAGTGTACCACAAATGGCTGTAGGCCATGGCAACATTGCCAGAGTTGAACACGTTGCCCGCCAGGAGCATGTCGCTCTGCTGGTAGTCGTAGTTGGGAATGAAGTGATCTTCGTGCCAGCCAGCGTAGAGCCACTTGATGCCTTCACGCCAGTTGTCGGGCATGTAGGCTTCACCCGTCTCGGCGTTGTAGAACGTGCCCGCACCAAACGGCGAGGTCACCGCCGAGCGGATGTCGTCGCCCCACCACTGCGGCGCATAGCCAAACTGGACGATGTTGTCAGGGTCGAAGTCCGGGCTGGTCGCGTTGTTGCCGTTCGCGTCAAGCGTCAGCAGCATCGCGATTTCGCGCAGCTTGTCGACGTCCCACTCGTCGCCGTCAGCATACGGCTCGCCGAAGGCTTGCGGGGGATAGTCCACACCCGCCGCATCGAACAGGTCGCGGTTGAAGTAGATGAACGACGGATAGGTCGCGAACGGCAGAGCGGTCAGGCCCTCGACCGGGTCGCGGTAGAACTCGATCAGGCTGGGATTCCAGCGGCTGAGGTCATAGCCCAGCTCGTCGATGATCGGCTGGAGATCGAGGAACGTACCGGCGTAGTCGTTCGAGCCGCCAATTCCCACCGGGCCGATGATATCGGGAGCGTCGCCCGACGCGATCAGCGTGCTGAGCGTGTCGCGGCTGACGTCAAAGTCTGCCACGATGATCTCAAGCTCGATGTCGTCATGCTCGGCGTTGAACTGCTCGACGATTGCGTTCTGAGCCGCCTGATGTTCGGGCTGCCCACCAGCGCCGAGGCCGATGAACCACGTGATCACCACGGGCTCGCCGCCATCCTGCGCCTGCGCCGGGCCGAACGGCACCACCAGCGCCGACAGCACGGCGAGAAGAACCACTAGAATTGCAAGTTTACGGGTCATGCTCTCTTCTCCTAAATGAACCAGACTGTCCAAAAAACGAAGCGAGCGGGCGTGAGAAATCAAGGAGACTCTTGGCGCTGTCGCAGCAAGATGGGATGTGGCAATCTGGCTGCTGGGCGACGTCGGACGACGCTCATCCACGTGAAGAGTGCCTCTTTTCGTGATACGCTGCCTCCTTTCGCTCTGCGTTCCAAACACACTCGATAATGACCGTTCGGCGACCCCGATTGTGGCGCCTGCTCACTCGCGGATCGCGCCACACGTCGCCCGGATCACAAGCTCGGTGGGCAGGATGATGTGGCGCGGCGGGTGAGCCCCAGTTTGCAACAGTTCCAGCAAGACCTCGACCGCCAGCATGCCATTACGACGCACCGGCTGGCGGATGGTCGTCAGCGGCGGATCAAAGCGCATGGCAGGCGGCAGATCGTCGAACCCGATGATCGCCACGTCGCCCGGCGTGCGCAGCCCGGCCTCGTTCAGCGCATCGATCGCGCCGAACGCCATCGAGTCGGATGCGGCAAAGATGGCATCTGGCTTTAGCGGCAAAAGCTGGCGCATGGCTGTATATCCGCTGTCTCGGCTAAAGTCGCCCTCGACAATCAACCGCTCATCGACTTCGCGTCCGCGCTCGCGCAGCGCTTTGAGATACCCGGCGCGGCGGTCGATGCCGGTGGTGGAGTCAAGCGGCCCGGTGATAGTGGCGATCCGCTCGTAGCCCAGGCGGATCAGGTGGCTGGTCGCCAGATACGCGCCCGCGACGTTGTCCACGTCTACGTAGCTGGTCTGCGAGGCGTCAGGCGGGCGGCCAACGTAGACCGCCGGGATCTGCCGGGCGATGATCTCCGGGATCAGCGGGTCGACCAGCTTATCGGCCGCGACGATCACGCCGTCGAGCAGGCCAGTCCCCAAAGCACGCTGGTAAACCCGATCCTGGTCGTCCTGCGAGTTGAACAGGAACAGCGTCAGGGTGAGGTCGTTGAGGTTGCACGCGCGCGAGATGCCTTCAATCAGCACTGGATAGTACGGGTCGGCAAAGACGAACTCGGTAACGCTCGGGATGATCAGGCCGATGATTCCGGAGCGGCGCGAGGCGAGGGTGCGGGCGGCGAGGTTCGGCTGATAGCCCGTCTCCGCGATGACCTTCTCGACGCGCATGCGATACTCCGGCGACACGCTGGCGGGGTTGTTCACCACGCGCGAAACCGTCGCGCGGGACACTCCGGCGAGACGGGCGACTTCTTCGAGGGTGAGCTTCTTCACGGGCTCAGACATAGGCAGCTATTTGAGAGCGCTCTATTTGTCGACACAAAACAAGGATTTACGGCGCGTAAAACCGACGAAAAACTACGAAAATTACAATGAATGTTGTGAGAGCGCTCTCACAACCTGCTTTCAGTATAGGGCAGTTAGACCTTATAAGTCAAGCACCTGCGAGAAAATTGTAGATTCTGCGCCCGCCGCAGCGACGCTCAAGGATTGGTTATTGGCCCCACTACCGCGCGGCTACTGAATTGGCTAGAATCTCGGTGCATCGGGGGTATTAGGGGGACTATCCCCTAAGGAGGCGCCATGACGGACATGTATTCCAGCGGGGAATACGCGCGGAAGCAGCCCGGCTTCCACGTCGAAGACGCGCCCTGGAAAGCCAGGCACATCCGCGCGATGTTGGAGAAGCACGGACTGCACCCGGCGCGCGTGGTGGATATTGGATGTGGCGCGGGGGCGATTTTGAAGGAGCTTCAAGCGGCGCTCAGTCCGGACACAGTCTTTGAAGGGTACGACATCGCGCCCGAAGGAATCGGCCTCGCCCGGCAGCACGAAAACGAGCGACTCCACTTCTTCTGCGACGACATTGCCGCAATCCCCGATGGCGGCTTCGACCTTGTGCTGTGTATCGACGTTTTCGAGCACATCGAGGACTATCTGGGCTTTTTGCGGATTCTGCGCGACAAGGGCACGTATAAGCTATTCCACATCCCGCTGGATATGACGGTTCTGTCCGTTCTGAAAAACAGCCAGGCATACACGCGCCGGCAGGTCGGGCACCTGCACTACTTCTCGCCCGACACTGCCATGCTTACCCTGCAGCACACAGGCTATGAGATCATCGACTGGACCTTCACGCCCGCGCGCATCGACCAGACGACGACACGCACCGCTCGCCTGCTGAAGATCCCGCGCCGCCTCGCGTTCTCGGTCAATCAATGGATGACGGCGCGCATCCTCGGCGGCTACTCCATGCTGGTCCTCACTCGCTGAGGTGCGGCGTTACGGCGCGTAGGCGTGGTGCTGCGCGGGATCAAGTTCGACGCCGTCCGCTGCCAGAGTTTCCCGCAGCCGCGCTACATCCAGCGCATGAATGTCGCGCGCGCCTTGCTCAAGCGCCAGCGCAACGCCCGTGCCCACCGCCTGCCCCATCGCGCAGCAGGTCGGCGTCATGCGGAAGCTGCTCTGCGCCACCTGGTCCCCGCTGGCGCACTTGCCCGCCATCAGCAGATTCTCAAATCCGCGTGCGGTCAGGCAGCGGAACGGGATAGCGTACGGCTCCACCCGCTGGCGGCGGCCCGCGTCGCCCGGCTTCGTAAGGCTGTGAAAGTCGATCTGACTGGTCGCGACCGCCACGCCGTCGGGAAAATCGCGCGGCGTGTCGCCTAGGATATCCGCTTCGCTGAGCACGTAGTCTCCCAGAATGCGCCGCCCCTCGCGGATGCCGATCTTCGCGCCCGAGGTCATCAGCATGTAGGTCGGATATTTCGTCCGCTGCAGGAAGTGAACCGTCCGCGCGAGCTGGCGCCGCGCCTCACGCTCAGCCGCGCTGAGACTGAACGGATCGGTCGGGTCGTGCTGGGTCACCTTGGTCATGTTGCAGTAGACGCGCCCATCCGGCAGGCGATGATAGGTGCGCAGGCCCGGCATGTCATCTTCCGTCTCGATCGGCTCCAACCCTGGCGGCAGGTACGGAGTGACCGGCTGACCGGTGTCTTGCAGGATGCACGTCAGGCTCATATGGAGCGTGTGCCCGGTGCGCGGATCGCCCTGGAGAAAGTCGGCTCCCGCCAGCGCCGCAAAATCACCCTCGCCGGTCGTGTCGATGAAGTATGCCGCCTCGACTTCGATGAACTGGCTGGCGGAAACAACCGTCGCGCGGGTCACGCGCCCCTCAGAGACAGTCGCGCCGACGACGCTGGCGTGAAACAGAATCTCGACCCCGGCCTCTTCCGCCAGAAGCTGCCAGATAATTTTCAGGTATTCGGGGTTGAAGAACTGCCCGAAGCGCGCGCCATAGCGATCCAGCTCCGCCTTGAGGTGGTCGAAAATGTCGCCCAGCCCGTCCAGCGAGGCGAACCACTCGTTCACGCCGCCCGCGGTCGACACCCCGCCGAGGCAGTTGCCCTCTTCGACCAGCAGCACGCGATGGCCGCGTCGCGCCGCCGCAACGGCCGCCGCGCTGCCCGCCGTGCCGCCCCCGGCGACCAGCACGTCCACTTTGAGGGTGCGATATGGGTCAGTCATGGCGTTCTCTCCTGTGAGCGGTTAGCTGTTAGCGGTCAGCAATTAGCAGAAAATCAGGAACGGAAAGTTACCTGCGTTGTCCCGCATCTCATCAACGCGCGATCCCCCTTCAGAGTATCGCCCCATATATTCCCCAACCGCTAACCGCTGATTCCATCAACGAAAACTGATTGACAAACCGGCCTCTCTTGTCATATTGTAATGGATGTAACTGTTTACACGAAAGGTCTTTCATAGCCTTTCAACCGTGAATAAGTATTAGAGGAAAATGTCCGACGCGAAAAAGGCTCCCCCTACTATCTATGACGTTGCGGCGCTGAGCGGGCTGAGTATCGCAACGGTTTCCCGCGTGCTGAACACCCCTGAGCGCGTCAGCGAAGCCAGCCGCCAACGCGTCATGCAGGCCGTCGATCAACTGGGCTACGTCCCCCAAGCCGAAATGCGCGCGCGTGCCCTGCGGCGTAACCGGCGCATCGGCGTGCTGACGCCCTTCTTCACCTCGCCCTCGTTCATCGATCGCCTGCGCGGCGTCGCGACGGCGCTGTCGAGCGTGCGCGGGGAATTGGTCGTCTATTCCGTCGATTCGATGGACGTGCTACAGGGCTATCTAGCGTCGCTGCCCATCACCGGCGACCTCGACGGGCTGATCATCATGTCGCTGCCGCTGGATGAAGAAGCGGCGCAGCGACTGCTCGCGAATGGGCTACAAACCGTGTTGATCGAAACCGCCCATCCGAGCTTCAGCGCAGTGCTGGTGGACGATTACGCGGGCGGGAAGCTGGCGGCGGAGCATCTGCTCGAAAAGGGCCACCGCCGCTGTGGCTACGTTTACTTTGGCTCACATCCAGACTACGCGATCCATCCCGAGACAAAGCGCCTGGCAGGCTTCCGCGAAACGCTCGCCGCGCACGGCGTCGACCTGCCGGATGAGTACATCAAGTACGTGCCCGTTTCGCGCTACGGGATCGAGGAGCAGCTTCGCGCGCTGTTTGAGCTGCCAGAGCCGCCGACCGGGCTGTTCGTGCCCGCCGACGATCTGGCGATCCGCGTCATTCACCGTGCGCGAGAATTGGGCGTCCACACCCCGCGCGACATCTCGGTGATCGGCTTCGACGGCATCGACATTGCCGAACACGTCGACCTGACCACCATCTGTCAGTCTTTGTTAGAGTCTGGAAAGACGGCTGTCGATCTGTTAATGGCGCGCCTGACCGATCCTGGCCGTCCTGTCCAGCATATTCAGTTTGGGGTGCACCTGATCGAGCGTGGCACAACACGCGCCCTACCGTGACCTTGAGAAGCGATTCTGCTGTAACCGGGAGGTGAGGATCGATCAAGCGAGTGTGTCTGAGGAATTGCGAGAGATATCCGGGTTTTTCTTGAAACCACAAGGAGTTCGAATAATGTCAAAGCGTTCCTGGTACTATTTCGCCGTGATGCTTGCGATGGCCGCCGTGATGGTCTTTGCGGCGGGCGCACCTGCCCTGCAACTCGCCGAGGCGCAGGACGGCATCAGCGGTGAACTGTCGGTTATGGGCTTCAGCCTGCCGGACGAAGTAGCGACCGTCCGCGTCGATCGGTTCCGCGAACTGTATCCCGACGTCGAGCTCAACATCACCGAGGGCGGGCTGGATCAGCAGCAGTTCCTGACGGCTGTGGCCAGCGGCAACGCGCCGGACATTGTCTACATGAGCCGCGAGTTGCTCAGCACCTATGCCGTGCGCGGCGCTCTGATGCCGCTCGAAGACTGCATCGAGAGCCAGGGCATCGACATGAGCCAGTACCGTCAGGCGGCGGTCGATCAGGTGACGATTGACGGCCAGATCTACGGTATCCCCGAGTTCTTCAACGTCATCCTGGTGATCGCCAACACCGCCGCGCTCGAAGAAGCAGGCCTGACGGTTGACGACATCGACATCAGCGACTGGGAAAGCATCGCGGAGCTGAACGAAGCCCTGACCCGCATCGAAGACGGTCAGGTCACGCGCATCGGCTTCGACCCCAAGCTGCCGGAATTCCTGCCGCTGTGGGCCGCCGCGAACGGTGTCCAGTTGATCTCGGAAGATGGCCGCACGCCGAACCTGAACGATCCGAAGGTGGTCGAGGCGCTTGAGTTCGCCGCTGCGCTGCACGAGGCCGCCGGTGGCCGCCAGGACTTCATGGCCTTCCGCGACACGTGGGACTTCTTCGGTAGCAACAACCAGTTCGTGCAAGACCAGCTCGGCGTCTTCCCGATGGAGCAGTGGTACGTGAACGTCCTGTCGGACGTGTCTCCGGATGCGCCGGTCGACTTCCTGCCCTTCACCGACCGCGAGGGCAAT